>CAYYOX010000509.1:0-5216 GCA_964473065.1 uncultured Planctomycetaceae bacterium
ACCATAACAACTTGTGACGCCTTGAAGCCAGTGCGTAAAACTTGGAACTACTGAATTTGTTGATGAGCTGCCTAGCGTCTCCCCGCAAAGTCAACTCGGGTTCCTGAGCGCGCCGCTTACGCCGTTGTCCCTCAAGGAGCAGGTCGGCTTCGGCGAGATCTTCGAAGTACCGTGGTTTGAATCCCGGCTTCTGACGGACAATACCATCCGCACGTACGACACCCTGATCGCCGCCGAGCGCCAGTTTGCCCCGGCTGCCCTGAAGCATTTTCGCGGTACTTGGGACGCGATCATCCGCACACCGAGTCTTGAGCGCCGGGCTCAGCTACGGAATCGGGCGTGGAAGATTCGGCATGACCTCGTCAATCGGATGGCCTACGCCCATTGGATTTGCCGTGGACGGCCGGAGGGCAGCCCGTGGTACGACTGGTTCGTCGCGGAAGGCATCATTCGTCCGGAGAAATGCGGCGGCATGTGAAAGACTCGAAGAGTGTCAGTGACGCATTCGATCAACTGATGACGCTCACGAATGGTGGCATGGAGCGTGCCGAGCTGGCACCTTTTGGCCCAAAACTGATGTCGGTGGCTATTTGCATTTTCTCGGTCCTTACGGACTCGCCTGTGTTCTACACTCAGCCAACGGCCTATCATCCAGACTATTCGCTCGGTGTGTCCAAGATTGCCGGAAAGCGAGAAATCTATGCGCATTGCATCAGACTCGGCGGCAAGGATCTTTATCGCCTTCCGGAATAGGTATGGCCAGTCACGTCCGGTCGATTGATCCATGGCAAGTAGTCCCGCCTTTTTTTGATCGCGCAACAAGGTCGAGCAAATCTGCCAAATTCTTGGCGACGAATACGCGCCGACAAGGCTGGGCAACAAACGGAATCCGCTCGACGAGTACCACTCGGAAATCAGTCGATGCAGTCGGGGGGGGCTGCGAAAGCTAAAGAACTCAAGAAAACGTGGCATAAGAAATTGGATGAAATGGCTTAGATGTTGCAGGACTGAGCGAACGTCCGTCTTGCCGGACGCGCACCCACTGCTGGTCGGCCGATACGGGCTCACAAGAACAGCTCCTTCAGTCTCGCCTTGTCATCTCGCAGTTCTTCCGGCGAGCCGCCAAAGGCCAGTTTTCCCAGCTTCAGCAACTAGAGCAATACCTACTCGACTGAGCTCCGTGCTCTTAGATCTATGCTCACGATTCTGCCGGGCTGCCCCCCCCATCGCACTTCCTCGCCGCCGTTTCCAATGAGCCTTCACCACATGCTCGGTGTAGCAGAGTGTAGTTAATTGCCCTGAATTTGCCCCAATTTGAAGTGATTCTCGGTGATTTGCAGATGTCGCGAAAACTGGTGTTTATCCCGTGTTTTCCCGGTATTCCGGGCGTTTTGCGGCAGGCTGCTGCTACTTATCATCGGCAAGAATCAGCACAACATTCGGCGGCCGAGCGTTTTCCTCCGCCCCCAAAGACACACATGCCACAAGAGCCATCGCCGCTGCAGCCAGTGCCGCTGTTCCTATGAAACCTCGTCTCTTCATGCTATTCCTTTCGGAGTGATCAGAGTTTGAACCGCAGCACGTATTGCCCCTTCATGAGGTCTACTTCCTCGACCAATTCGAAGCCGGCGTCGGTGACTTCCTTGATAACGGTCTTCTTGTCGGCCCGAACGTGGCCCATGACCCACTCGGGGCTGACGCCCTCCTCCTTCTCGAAATCGATGATGATCAACCGGCCGTCGTCGCGCAGGGCGTTGCGGATCGAGGCCAGCGTCTTCACAGGATACTCGAAGTGGTGATAGACATCGCACGTGAACGCCAGGTCGATCGAATTCGGCGGCAGTTCGATCGACGTGGGTGTGCACACGACGCACTCGACGTTGTCGATCCCCTGGTCCTTGCACGTCTTCTCGATGTGCTCGACAAACTTCCGCGTGATATCCACGGCATACACTTTTCCACCGTCGGCGACCTTCGGCGCGAACAGTCGCGTGAACAGGCCCGTGCCGGCGCCGATATCGGCCACCGCCATCGGCGACTTCAACCCACAGGCATCGACGATCTTCTCGCGAAACTTGAAGATCTCACGGCTTTCGCCCTCGAAGATCCCGACCGACTGTTCAATAGTCCGCGTTTCGTAAGAACTATTGATCCCCGGCCGAACGCTCTCTTCCTGCGCCCGCAATGGGGACACCGTGGCACAGCAAGACATCAGACCGATCAACAGCAACAGCGATCTCGGGAAGATTCTCATGGCGGAAAACCTCGTCAAAAAAAGGGGGCGAATTGGATGGAATGGACTCAGAGTATACCACAACAAAACGCCGCAAGCGAGTCTCGATAGAAGATGCGAGTCGAAATGGCATTGGGTGGCACGGACACTTTCCCGCAGCCGGCGTTGCCATCGAGAAAACCGGTGTCGTGAAAGGTGTCCGTGTGGCGCAGCCACGAGCCATGGGGAAGGTCACACTCTTCTTCCACTTATCACGACTGTCCCGAAAGAACACCACCAACTTCCGCAACGGACTTCGAAACGACAGATTCGTCATGACTCGATCCATCCATGCATGCATCTTGAACGCGACCGGGGGCCACAAACAAAAGCCACAATGGAACAGAACCGAGCCCTCGTGAAAACCTTATTTTCTTCACAAAATCACGAAAACTGAACACCCCAGGTCAGGGGTCTTTTTCCCTCTTTCGTCCTGCTTCATTCTCTTATTCCGGCAGAATACCTGTCCGTCAATTCTTCGTGAACAGTCACTGAAAAAGCTTGTAGGAGGTGACTTCCGTCGCCTCCTACAAGCCAGTTGCTTTCCGCCAGTCGATCGGCTTACCAAGAAGTCGCTACGGCCTCAACCTGCCGCCGGACCAACTCCCGGTCCGCCAGGCTGAGCTTGTCCGCTTCGATGCGGCAA
Organism: uncultured Planctomycetaceae bacterium; assembly: GCA_964473065.1. GTDB lineage: Bacteria > Planctomycetota > Planctomycetia > Pirellulales > Thermoguttaceae > CAYYOX01. The sequence goes on from CAYYOX010000509.1 coordinate 2,919, forward strand.
TATCGGCCGTTGCTCTTCTTCAGGCGAACCGTGCCGCCTTGGAAGCTGACGAACTCGGCCTCGACTTGGTACGCGCCCGTCGAATCGGTCCAAAGTCGCAACGTGTCCGTCTCGTTCGCGGAGAACGGATCGTCATCGATCGGTTCATCGGCTGGCTCGTCGATCGGCTCGCCGGCCGGCTCGTCGATCGGTTCGTCGATCGGCGGGTCCATGGCCGGTTCGTCGACCGGCTCGTCCAACGGCAGATCGGCCGCCGGTTCCTCGACCGGAAGGTCCAACGGCGGCTCTTCGGCCGGAAGGTCCAACGTTGGTTCGACCGGCGCCTCGACGGGCGCTTCCTCAACGACCGGCTCGGCGGGGGGTTCGGCCGGCGTCTCGATCGGAACTTCAGCCGGAACTTCGACCGGGGCCACAGGTTCTTCGGCAGGTTGCTCCACTGGGGCGACCGGTTCCTCCACTGGGGCAGCCGGTTCTTCGACAGCAGCGGCAGGCTCTTCGGCCGGCGCTTCGGGTGGCGCTTCAGCCGGAGCTTCCGTGGGAGCTTCGGCCGGGGCCACTTCCTGCGGAGCCACTTCGGTGACCTGCTCACAGCAAGACGGCTCGCAAGAAACGGGTTCACAACAGACGGGCTCGCAGCAAACGACGTAACAACTTCGGGCGCGGCAAGGTCGGAACAGATTGTCCAGGAACTTGCAGGCCCAAGCCTCCTCGGCGCTAACCAACACGCTGAGGGCCATCACACTAAACATCAGTACCAATCTTCTCATCTTCAGTTCTCCTCTTCCAGTAAAGAGTAATTCGATTACGTTACAGACTCCAAATCCAAGGGGATTCTCGCAATGGGCAATCCCCCCTATGGAATAGCCATTTTACCCAGTTCAACATCAGTCTGCAATCAGTGGGGCACCCTATTTTGCCGGTCTTTTGGTTAAATTCTGCCCTGGTTTACGATCCGATGCCGACGAACGCTGGCTTGAAGCCATCGCCGCCAAGTGGCCGTAAGTCCTGCCCTGGCAGTTAGTTACGCCAATCCAACACGGCCTCGGCAGCCGAATCGTGGGGCAACTTTCGCGCCCGACCATCCCGGCCGCCCAATTCCAGCCCTAGAAGTTCCCGCCGATTTCCGCCATATTGATCGCTTGATTTGAACCAAACCACAACTCTCACCCGAGGCGAATTGCCATGAAAAGCCGCTCGACTACCATTTTGGCGGTCCGGCACAAGGGGACGGTTGCGATCGGCGGCGACGGACAAGTCACCCTGGGCGACGCGATCATGAAATCCGATTCCCACAAGATCCGACCGCTGCGGGACGGCAAAGTCCTCGCCGGGTTTGCCGGCGCTACTGCCGATGCGTTCGCCCTGCTGGAACGTTTCGAGACCAAGCTGAAAGACTATCCCGCCAACGTACCTCGGGCTGCCACCGAGTTGGCCAAAGAATGGCGCACCGACCGCGCACTGCGACGTCTCGAAGCCTTGCTGGTCGTGGTCGACGAGCAGAACATGCTGCTGGTCAGCGGCAACGGCGACGTGATTCAGCCGACCGACGGCGTTTTGGGGGTCGGTTCCGGGGGTAACTATGCGGTGGCTGCGGCCCGAGCCTTGTGTGCCCACGCTGACTTAAGTGCCGCGGAAATCGTCCGCACGGCGTTAACCATTGCCGCGGAAATCGACATTTACACAAACACGAACATCGTTGTGGAGGAGCTGGCGTGCAAGACTTAACGCCTCGGGAAATCGTCGCAGAACTTCAACGCCATATCATCGGACAAGACGATGCCAAGCGGGCCGTGGCCATTGCCATCCGCAACCGCTGGCGAAGGCAACAGCTCGACGACGAAATGCGCGGCGAGGTGGCGCCGAAGAACATCCTCATGATCGGCCCGACCGGCGTGGGAAAGACCGAGATTGCCCGACGCCTGGCCAGCTTGACCAAAGCGCCGTTCATCAAGGTGGAAGCCAGCAAGTATACCGAGGTGGGCTACTACGGGCGCGACGTCGAGAGCATGGTTCGCGAACTGGTCGAGAACGCGATCGGGCTGGTCCGCGAGCAAGAGCGCGAAAGCGTCGAGGAGGAAGCCCGCCACCGGGTCGAAGAGCGCTTGCTCGATCTGCTGGTCCCCGCGCCGCCGTCTTTCGATGCGGCGGCCGACAGTCCGAATTCGCCCGAACGCTACGAACGAACCCGGGAAAAGATGCGTGCCATGTTGGCGTCCGGCGAGATGGACCAGCGTCGGGTCGAGATCCAACTCGAGCAGAAGTCCACGCCGATGATGTTCACCGGCATGGGCATGGAGC
>CAYYOX010000510.1:0-3483 GCA_964473065.1 uncultured Planctomycetaceae bacterium
GCAACCCAAGCAGACTAACCCCGCTCTGCGCTCCCGTTTGGACCCAAAGTATTTCCGGAAAAATGACTTTCCGGGCCGAGGTGGCGAAGTTGGGCTAAGCGCCAGTCACAAGTGATTCGGGCCAAATGCGCAGAATGGTCGCGCTTTGCGACCGGCCACTGGCCGCGCTTTGCGACACAACTTGCTCGACTGCTCTAGCGCACCTTGCAAAACCGGCTTGCGTCGGGCGCTGCAACCTTCTGCTGCATGGGGCTTTACGAACATACATCTCACGCCGCGGCCCGATTGGCACGCCGTTTGTATATAGCAGTACTAGTTTTTCAACAAACGGGAACACTCTGTTGAAAAGGAACGAGTTTCGGCTCGTAGAGAATGAGAAGACAGGCAACCCAGCGTTCGAGTGTGACAGCGGTCGTATTTTTTCCCGGCAACTCCCTGATGCATCAGGTGTCGAGTTGGGACGGGGAGAATGCGCACCACGATTTTGAGTTTTGTTTTCCCGTGTCAGTTGACGAAATCCGAACGGCAATTGGCAAGGGAACGGTGTCGATAATCGACGCCACCGAGGACCCCTCGCGTGCGGCCAGTACGCTACTGCATGCACTGGCCGAGTCGGGCGGCGGGGTGGCGGCCGTTTATACGGAGATGATGCATCGCGGGTTGGAGTTGTTTGTCCGCTCTCGCGGCGCACTGTTTCTACTCGGCCCGTTGGACAATACGGCATGGGATGGACTACTGGAGACTATGACCGCCCGAATCGATCGGCAGCCATACGATGGGCTCGATCGGCTCGAACATCGCGGCAATGACTATCGTGCGTCGTCTTGGTGGAAGAGGACTCGCAGACCAAATCCACCGAGCGACGATTTCCGAAGAACCGCCTAACCCCAAAACGGAGGCAGCTGAAGATGAATTCCATTGTAAAACGTCTGCGAAAACTGGCCGACGACGAACTGTTGGCCATCGGCGAGGCCGTCGACATCGAACTTGCCCGGCGATTGGACCGCGAGGAAGACGCTCCCGACTCCGCCAGGAAGCGAGCCGTCCAGCGTTCGCAAAGCTATCGCCATGAAACAGGGGCTGCGGGTGTTCCGATCCGCGTAGCTGGAATGCCCAAGCCGGGTAAACATCGACGGGTCGCGTGACCAACCGTGAGCGGCTTACGCGCTCAACCTACAACTTACAACTTAGAATACAGCCGATCGAAAGATCCTGTTGAGGAAAGGACCTGTCATGAGTGATAACAACAAGCAGGATGCGCGGCAAGACGTTCCCGTGCCGCAGAGTTCAACAGAAGAAGAGGTGATCAAGCTTAGGACTGAACTCGAAAGCAAGGATCAGGCCGATCAGGCAGCCCTTGAGGATTATTGGGCAGGCCGCAATTCCGCCATGCGCCGATCCGCACGCGTGGCTGCGTAAAGACGTTCCGTGGAGATGGTATTGCCTGATCGGTTGACGTTAGCGGCGAACTGATGACTACGGAGCTGGCTTGCACCAGCGGCGAGAATCGCCATAATTGGTGTCAGCGGGTTCCGGTCACTGAGGGTTCGACGCGACGATGACTGCTATTTTGGGAATATCGGCTTTCTATCACGACTCGGCGGCCGCGCTGGTCGTCGACGGTCGAATCGTGGCGGCCGCTGAGGAAGAGCGCTTCTCCAGAAAAAAACACGACCACGGTTTTCCCGCCCAGGCGATCGATTACTGCCTCAAACAAGGCGGCCTCGGTCCCGAGGACCTCGACTACGTCGGCTTCTACGACAAGCCCCTGTTGAAGTTCGAGCGATTACTGGAAACCTATCTCGCCTTCGCGCCGGCCGGTTTCAGGTCGTTTCTCGCGGCCATGCCCCTGTGGCTGCATCAGAAACTCCATCTGCCGCGAGAGATCGGCTATGGGTTGCACGACCATTACAAGAAACGATATGTGTTCACCGAGCACCACGAATCGCACGCCGCCAGCGCCTTTTTCCCCTCGCCGTTCGACGAGGCCGCCATCCTCACGCTCGACGGCGTCGGCGAATGGGCCACGGCTAGCTACGGATTCGGACGCGGCAACCGTATCAAACTGCAGGCCGAGCTGCGATTCCCACATTCTCTCGGGTTGCTCTATTCGGCGTTTACCTACTTCTGCGGGTTTCGGGTCAACTCGGGGGAATACAAGCTAATGGGCTTGGCCCCTTACGGCGAGCCGGCCTATGTCGACACGATCTTGAAAAACCTGATCGACGTGAAGGACGACGGATCGTTCCGCATGGACATGTCGTACTTCAACTACTGCCAAGGCCTGACGATGACCTCGAAGAAATTCGACCGGCTCTTCGGCGGCCCGCCTCGCAAGCCGGAGGCCCCGCTGACCATGCGAGAAATGGATCTGGCTGCTTCGGTTCAAGCGGTCACCGAGCAGATCATGCTCAAGGCGGCCCGGCACGTTCATCGCGAGACAGGCATGAAGAACTTGTGCCTTGCCGGCGGCGTGGCCCTGAACTGCGTGGGCAACGGTCGCATCCTCCGCGAGGGACCGTTCGAGAACGTCTGGATCCAACCGGCCGCAGGCGACGCGGGCGGCGCGTTGGGTACGGCCTTGTTCATCTGGCACCAATTGCTCGGACATCCCCGTGAAGCGGCCGGGACTGATTCTCAGCAGGGCTCGCTGCTGGGACCAAGCTTCACCAACTCGCAAATCCGTCAGTTCCTCGATGCTCGCTCAGCCCGATACCAATGCTTCGACGACGAAGAACAACTCTGCAGCTACGTGGCCGGCCTGATCGCTGATGAAAAGGTCGTCGGATGGATGCAGGGTCGAGCCGAATTCGGTCCCCGAGCGCTGGGCAGTCGCAGCATCCTGGGCGACGCCCGAAGCCGTCGAATGCAATCGGTGATGAACCGCAAGATCAAGTTCCGCGAGTCGTTTCGCCCGTTTGCCCCGGCCGTATTGCGCGATCGGGTTAGCGAGTTCTTCGAGATGCGCGACCAAGAGGACAGCCCCTATATGCTCCTAGTGGCCCCGGTCGCCAAGAGCAAACGACTGCCCGAGGAAGCGGCAAAGGCCGTCGGCCTGGAGAAACTCGATCGAGCACGCAGCGTGGCGCCGGCCATTACGCACGTCGATTACTCGGCCCGGGTACAAACGGTCGACCCGCAACGCCACGGGCGATTGTACCGACTCATCAAAGCGTTCGAGGCGAAAACCGGCTGCCCGATGCTGATCAACACCAGCTTCAACGTACGCGGCGAGCCGATCGTCTGTACGCCGGAAGATGCCTACGATTGCTTCATGGCCACCAACATGGACGTGTTGGTGATGGAAGATTTCGTGCTACTAAAGCACGAGCAACCCGACGCGGAAGAGCATCCTATCGACGAGTACCTGGCAAAGTTTCAACTAGACTAAGAGCGGCTTGCCCGCTTTGCAATGATCGACCGGCAAACCATGAGCCTTATCCGCATCAACCGCAACCCGTCGCGTCGCCAGTTGAACCTGTT
>CAYYOX010000510.1:3583-5213 GCA_964473065.1 uncultured Planctomycetaceae bacterium
CCATGAGCCTTATCCGCATCAACCGCAACCCGTCGCGTCGCCAGTTGAACCTGTTTGGGGTGCTTTGGCTGGGGTTCTTCGCGATCGCGGGAGGGATCGTGCTGGGTAAGACCGGCTCGCGCTATGCGGCCCTGCTCGTCTGGTGCATGGCCGTGTCGGTCCCGGCCGCGGGGTGGATTGTGCCCGAACTGATGCGAAGGGTCTACCTCGGCATGGCCTTCGCCGCGTGGCCGATCGGATTTGTCGTATCGCACGTCGTGCTGTTCATGGTATACTTCCTTGTGCTGACCCCGATCGGTCTGGCGATGCGTTGTTTCGGCTACGACCCGATGCAGCGCCGCCTTGACCCCAAGGCGAAAACCTACTGGGTCCCTAAGGAAGAGGAAGCCTCGGTCGAACGGTACTTTCGACAGTTCTAACCCACAGGCACTGACACAATGCCCGAAAACTCCAACGACGCCGACTCGCAACGTCAGGCGGACGAGTTTCAACAGCAGGCCGAGCAGCCGCAACTCGGCCTGACGGCCGAGTTCGTCGACTTCCTGCTGCACAACAAGAAGTGGTGGCTTACGCCGATCATTCTCGCACTCTTGGGCGTGGGAATCATGATTTGGCTGGGCAGTTCCGGAGCAGCGCCGTTCATCTACACACTGTTTTAGGAAGCTGAGCTACCCGCCAAAGGCCTTCTTTTCCAGGCCTATTGACTCTTTCGGCCAATGCGGTAGAATAGCCACTACACCCGTTACTACACCTGTTCAGCAAATAGCCCCCGGCCGTGGGTGTAGCCGGCGGGCTGGCAGTCAACCTAGTGAGAGGCCGACGCCATGAGCAATTCTACCGCACAGCGGGCAAGACGTAAGCCTGCCAAACCCCGTCCCGATTTCCCCCTGTTCGCCCACGCAAGCGGCCAGTGGAGTAAGAAGATCCGGGGCAAGTCACACTACTTCGGGCCGTGGTCCGATCCTGACGCGGCCCTGGTAAAGTATCTCGACCAGAGGGAGGATCTCTTGGCCGGCCGGACGCCCCGCGCTGCCCGCGATGGTCTGATCATGCGGGATCTGGTCAACAGTTTTCTGAGTGCCAAGCGGTATCTTGTGGACACCGGCGAAATCGCGGCAACAAGCTGGGTTGATTACCACCGAGCCTGCGGGCGAGCCTTGGCCGTCTTTGGCAAGACCCGGCTGGTTGACGATCTGGCCGCCGAAGACTTCGCCCAATTGAGGAAGGAATTTTCCAAGACGTTAGGCCCCGTCGCTCTGGGCAATGAAGTTCAGAGAATCCGCGGTTTGTTTCGGTGGGGTTACGATGAGGCCCAAATTGACAAGCCCGTTCGCTACGGGCAGAGTTTCAAGCGGCCGAGCCGAAATGTGTTGCGGAAGAACCGAAACGCCGGCGAAAAGCGGCTGTTTGAGGCCCACGAAATCCGGGCGATGATCGACGCGGCCGGGCCCCAACTCGAAGCCATGATACTGTTGGGCATCAACTGCGGGTTCGGAAACTCCGATTGTGCCACCCTGCCGAACGGCGCCCTCGACTTGAAGCAGGGCTGGGTCGATTATCCCCGGCCGAAAACAGGCGTTTCCCGACGTTGCACGTTGTGGCCGGAGACGGTCGCGGCGCTCCGTCTGGC
>CAYYOX010000511.1:0-5210 GCA_964473065.1 uncultured Planctomycetaceae bacterium
GGTATTGGGCCTGCTCGGCCTCTTGTTGCAGGGCTTCCAGCCAGACGGGCACCTCCAGGCCGGGGTCCGTCAGATCGGCTGTGAATTCGACGATCGCCTGGTCCAATCGCTCGAAGGTCGCCGACTCGCCGACGCGTAGCTCCTCGACGGCCGGGCGGATCAACGCGCAGAGTCGATCGATGTGCAACGGTCGGACGAACCGTTCGGCCAGACGGTCGGCGATGCTCGGCAACCGCATGCCGTATTTCCGGCATAGTTGAGCGAACCGATCTTGAAAGCCCTCGGCAATGTCATCCGTTCGTTCGACCACCGCCGTGCGCCAACTGGCGGCCGCCTGTTCCCAGCCGTTGCGGACCAGGACCTGATGGGCGAGCACCACGGGCAACAGGTTCCAGGCCATCCGATCATATTCGACCCGCAGGCGAAGGAAATCCAACAGCGTGTAGAGCATGTCGCCTCGGTCGGATTGGGTGGTGATGCTGTTGTAGTCGACGTACTCGGCGTAGTTTTCGGCCACGGCTTCCAGGACGAACCCCAAGTAATTGACGGCCTCGTCGTGCGGCAGTTTTCCGCCGAGTTCGGCCAACAGGCGAAGTTCATCACCGGCATCCGGTTCTTCGGCCAGCGATTCCAGATAGATGTCGACGCCCTCGTGCAGGATCGCCCGAATGTTCCCCAGGCCCAGGTACTGCTGGGTAAACAGATCCCGGCCGTAGCGCTGGATGAACTGCTTGAGTTTTCGCCACCGGGAGCCTTCGCGAACCGATTCCATCACGGAAAGCCGCACGCTTTGGCTGTGTACCAACCAGGATTGCAACAGTGATTCGGTGGTCTGCTCCAGACACTGGACGAGCTGGAAATCGCGATGGCGCTTCTTCGGAGCGTCCGCGGACCAGTCTTCCGACGAAAGCACCAGGCACCGAATCAGGGCCTTGCAGCCGATCTGGAACAGCCGGTCGAACTCGGTAATCGCCCCGTCACCCACGGGATGCGATAGCTCCATGTTCTGAACCGTTTCGATCAACTGACTCGTCTTGTGCAACAACCCCAGTCGAGGCAAGTAGATCAGCAAGCGTTCGATCACGCACTGGATGCTTCGCGACGCGACGATCCGCTGGGGCTTCCCTCCCTTAGCCAACGCGACGTACAGTAGGGGTTTCTTCAACAGCGCGGCGGTCAGGTCGTCCCAATGTTCCTTCACGGCATCCCGGTCGGCGTGGATCACTGCTCGAAGCACGCGCCCGGCCAGTTCTTCCCAATCGTCCGAACCGTTCGGTGGGCCGGGGTCTTGCATGGTCACGCGAATCACCTGGACCGTATCGACCGTCTCGACACATGCCGTGATGATCCGTTCCAGCAACAGCTCCTTGACCGACTGGTGGTGGTCGTACTCGACAAGCGATTCGTGGGTGCCGCGTGGCAAGGGGATCTGGTAGCGATTGAAGGCGTCGAGCAACTTGATCAGTTCCCGGCGATTCGTCTTCGCCCGATGGAGCCAATCGGCGAGAATCTCGTCGCGCGCCGGATCGGATCCCGATTCGGCCATCGAGGCGGCGGCCGCCTGTTTCCACAGCCGGGCGACGCACGCCAAGAAGTCGAGCCGATTCTCGATGCGTTCCCCTTCCGCCAGCAACTCGAAATTGGTCAGCGGGGCGCCGCCTTCGAACGTCTCGCCTTCGAATCCGTCGTCCGTCGTATCGTGATAGGTGACGTCTTCATAGGCCGCGCTGAAGAGGTCCTCGTCCGCGTCTTCTTCACTATCGGACTCTTCCGAGTTCTCGTCGGTCAGTTCGAAACGGGGTACGTCCCAGTAGGCTTCGGCGTTGGATTCCAGGTAATCGAGAAACTTTCGCGAGAGGGCCCACGGATCGCCGGGCGAGTCTTCGGGTGGAGTCTCTTTGCCGTCGGTCTTCTCCGCACTGGTCTTCTCCGCACTGGTCTTCTCTGCATTGGCCCAGAGTGCATCCATCCATCGCATAGCCAATTCGTGGAAGGAATAGTTTTCTTCGGCTAAGGGGATCGATTCGGCTTGCGAGACCCATTGCACCAACAGGGCCATGGCGGCGATCAGATCGTTCTGATCGATCAGCGCTTCGACGACCAGGGCGTAGGCCTTGGGCGAACGGAAGACTCCGGCTTGGCTTTGCCAGAAGGGCACATCGCGGGCGGCCGTTCCCGCCTCGCGGCGGGCCTTCAAACCGGCCGCCACATGGTCGGCCGATTCGGTCGTCTCTTGGCCCGAGATGCCTTCGACGGATCCGACCGCCGTGCTGGCGAACTGGTCCCACCACTCGGCCAACTTTCGCAGCCGTCCGGCCACGGTCTCGCACAAGGCATTCTCGCCTGTGGCGGCCGCTTCGCGCTGCAGGCAGACGTGCAGGTCGAACAATTGGCTCATCAGTTCCAGCAATTCTTCGATACGGTGGTCGGGTACACTGTTCTCTGGCGCGGGAAACAGGCTGAACTGGGCATCGAATCCCAGCATATTCCACGGATCGACCACCGCACCGCACCGGATAGCCCGATGCAACAGCGGTTCGATTTCCGGGAGCATGTCGGCCGCTTCCGTCAAGCGACCTTGGCGGATTTCCTCGAACGTCGCGATCAGTCGGCAGTGCAGATCGCACTCCATGCGGGCCGAGACGACCGGCACGCGGCGGACTTGCAGTGCGGCGGCGTCCCAGTTTCCCATTCGCGCGTAGAGTTGGGCCAGTTGTACATGTTGCATCTGCTGAGCCCGACGCGCCACCAGATACTGATTGAAATCCTGCCGCACACCTCCGAACGGCTGTTTCATCGCCTTCTCTTCGGCCCGAAGTCGCGCGGCGCGAGGTCCCGAGAGTCGGTTGATCAGTTGTTCGTAGAACGCATCGCGATAGGCGGCAATGTGCTGCACGAGTCCGGCCAAGGTCGCGTTGGAGCCGTGGGCGTCGGGCCGGTTTCCGCTGACTCCCGATCCCATCAGCATGGTCCCGGCCAAGACGGAGGCCGCCTCGAACAGCAATTCCTCGCGAGGTAACTTCCCGTGGCTCTCGACCCGTGCCAACATGGCTTTCAGGGAGACCTCTTGCAGTACGAATCGGCGACTCATCCCCGAGTTATCCAACCGCAGCATGTCCCACTGACCGAACATCTGATTGGGTCGCTTGTGCGCCGGATGATCGAAGTCGTAGGCCCTGGGGTCCACGGCCAACTCGTCGAGCAATGCCGGGTCGAACCAGGCTTGGAACAATAGGGAGGACTCGGCCGCGCCAAGGATCTCCAGCGCCTTCTCGATCAGTTCCCGATAGCGACCCGCGGCAACGCCCGCGCCCCGAACGTAAAGCGGAATCGCGCCCACGTACTCGTGTTCGTAGGGCTGGATCTTCTGCTCGCTTTCCAGTACGGCAACCGGCCGATAGCCGAGGAAATCGTTGAGTTGGCTAATCGCACCGGGGACGATCCGCCCGGTCTCCCACCAGGAGCCTTGCTGCTGTAACACGGCCTGAAAGACCCGGCCGAGAAAAAACGGTTGGAACAATGCTTCGTCGGTCTGATGTGCCAAGAGATCCCCGTGGTAGCGGCGATAGGCCGGCAGTGTCTCGTCGAAGACCAGCCGCAAGACGCCCTCGGCCTGTTCTGTGCTGGCAAAGGCCTCCGAGCTCTCGTGTAGCCGTTGCAGTTGAGCGTGCAAGAAGGCGCCCAGCGCCTGCCACGTCGGCTGGGGACTTTCCGCACTGGCGCCGATCAGGCCGAACAGACGGTCGACGTTCTCCAGAAAATGGGGGTCCGCCGTGCCTGATGAAAAGTTCACGTAGCCGAGAATCTCTTCGGCCGCTTTCGAGGCATCGGGGCCCAAATTGCCAAGTTTCCAATCGCTAAGTTCCATCAATTACGTGTGCTCCGGTCACTGCTGTTGCGATGTCGCCGTTTCTCAGCCCTAATTGTTGGCCCAACTGGGCAAACGGTCCATCCTAGACGCCGTAGCGGAAATGGTCCAGCGTCACAATGGGCCAAGGCGGGAAACCATGGCCCACTGTCGAGGAAGAAAGCGCAAAGTACCCTCCTCGTGAGGGGTGCCGCAGGGCGTGTCCCCGCAGGTTTTTCGCGTGTCATCGGGAGCTTTTCGGGGTATCATGGAAGGGTCGGAGTTTGCGCGCCCAATGACCGACAAACACGACGGCCTACCAACTCGATTCCGGAACAACACGTTAGAGGACTTTCATGATGCGACGTTTCTTTCTTGTCGCGGCGGCGGCCGTGGCTTTTGCCTTATTTGCCGAACCGGTACAGGCTGGCCGGCAAAACGAGATTATCCCCGAACCGGTCGCCAAGCGGCACGGACTGACCCGGCCTTGGCATGCGCAGATCCAGTTGGATCGCACCCGAGCACGCGTCCACGACATTTTGCTGTACGACGGCGTGTTGTATGTGCAGACCAACCGGGCCAAGGTCCATGCCATCGATGCCGAGACGGGAGAAACGCTTTGGGTCCGACGCGTCGGGCGAGAGAATCATCCCAGCATGACCCCTGGGGCCAACAAGTTTCTATTGGCTGTGATCAACGGGTCGCGGCTGTACGTCTGCAACCGTGCGACCGGCAATCTGTTGTTCGAAGTGGAAGTCGACGGTGCGCCCGGCGCCGGTCCGGCACTGAGCGACCAACGTGCCTACATCCCCATGGTCAACGGGTTGATGATGGCCTATCGATTGACGCCGACGACGGATCCGCTGGCCGAGTTGGGGAAGCGGAAGAAAGATGCCGCGCCGGAAGCCGTTTCGGCCGCCGTCGAGGAGTTTCGCCGGAATATCCGGTTGCGCCAGCAGTACATACCGCCGCTCTCCTGCCAATCGCTGGGACGCACGCTGGTTCAGCCGCTGGTGACACGCCAAACCGCGGCCATGGAATACGTGGTCTGGCCGACCGATCGCGGAGACCTGAACATCGGGCTGATCGATCGGCGCGAGGATGACGTCTTCGCGGTAAAATTTCGCCTGACAACCGGTGCGGAGATTTCCGCTCGCCCGACCTATATGCCACCGGATCCCAAGATTGAAACCGACTCGGGCATCATCTTCGCGGTCTCGAAGAACGGATACGTGCATGCCGTACACGAGAACAACGGCGAGTCCTTGTGGCGATTTCCCACCGGAGAGCCCATCTTGCAGCCGGCCGTGGTCGTCGGAAACTACGTCTATGTGGCGACCCAACTGGGCGGACTGTATTGCTT
>CAYYOX010000512.1:0-5192 GCA_964473065.1 uncultured Planctomycetaceae bacterium
CGCCGCCTGAGATTGCCTTGGGTCCGAGCGTTCCCATTGGCCCCCAACTGGCCACGGTTGAGGCAAAAATCACGCGGCATGTCGTGAGTCCTTCTACGGACGTTCCGCCACAAGAAGAGCAAGAAGAGGCCGCCCAGCCGGCCGGCAAGGCGGTGGCCACGGATCAGCCGTCGCCGCCGAGTGAGCCCGAGCCGCCGTCGAATCCGAGCGTGGACCCTCCGGCCGAACGACAAATCACGGCGCCCTTGCAGCAACCGGCGGATACCACGCTTGCCGAAGAATCGACGCCCAATACCAATTGGCGCCAACCCAACGCTCTGCTTGCTAGTCTCGAGCAGTTGGCCGAAGGACCCCAGGCCGGGCCCTGGGCCGCCGAAGTTCGCCAATTGCTCAACGAGTTGGGTGCCGCGGTGACCGGCGGTTCCGACAGCAACGGGCCCTTGTTGCGCCAACTCCAAGCGTTGGCCGAAGGGGCCCGTGCCCTGGCCGACCGCGTGCCTACGGAAGATCGCGCAAGATCGCTTCGCCGGACGGCCTACGCCTTGAGCCGGCGGCTGGACGTTTGGCAACAAGTGCTGGGAGATCAACGGCCGACTCCCCCCGAGCCGCAATCGAACGGCCCGGATCGCCTCCAAGCGTGCCTGGACAAGATCGATCGGACATTGGCCGACTCGCTCGAAGGCAGGGCATGGCGCGAGTACCTCTTGCTCGATCAGTTGCAGCAGTGGTCGACTAGCCGACCTGCTTCCTTGGCACTGCCCGAGAAGGTTTTGAAGCGGCTGACTCAAGTTTCGATGACGGCCGGGCAACGCCAGTTCGTCACTAGCCGACCGGTGGCCGCATTGCGGGACGAACTGCGGCGCCTGACGTCCAAGCCGGTGCCCACCGCCGAGTTGCTCGAACACGTCGAGCAATACGAACTCAGCGGCCGGGTCAGCGATGCCCGACTCTTGGCCGATGACTGCTTGAACTTGCGATACGCGCCGGACGAGAATTGCCGACAGGTGGCCAAGAGCCTGACGACCCGCTACCGCAACGCCAACCTGCGTGTGGCCGTCACTGCGGAACTGCTGAACCGCTTGATGCCGGCCCGCGATCCCGAGGTGGCGCCGGTTCGCGACCGAGTGTTGGGAATGCCCGTCTATGGCCAGAGTCGGACGTCGACCAAGGTAAGCGTGATGCTGCTGCCCGACCAGCGGCGGATTCGCTTAGCGCTGCTGATCGACGGCGAAGTGGCCGCGTTGACCCGTTCTGACGCGGGACCGGCGACGCTCCACAACGACAGCATGTCGTGGTATTCGGCTCTGAAGCCGATGCGATTCGACCTCCAGGGGCTTCACTTCGCCCCGGCCGAGGTCGACGTGTACAACCGCACGCGCCTGCGAAACGTCGAGACCGACTTCGACGGCATCCCTCTGTTCGGATCCTTGATCCGCGGCGTGGCCAAGTCGCAACACGAGCAGAAACGCCCGGAAGCACGTCGCGAAATCGAAGGAAAAATCGCGCGCAGGGTCCGAGATCGGATCGATTCGGAGGCGGAAGCCCAATTGGCCCGGGTTTCCGGGAACCTCCAGTCGCGCGTTCTCGACCCGCTGACCGCGTTGTCGTTGGACCCGATCATTCTCGATGCCCGGACGGACCCGCAACGGTTTATGATGCGACTTCGGCTAGCCGGCGAGGACCAATTGGGAAGCCACACGCCGCGACCCAGGGCGCCCTCCGATAGCCTGGCCAGCTTTCAGGTCCACGAGTCGGCGCTGAACAACGCCCTGCAGCGTTTGCAGTTGGACGGCAATACATTCACCGTTCCGGAACTACTGCGCCACGTCTACACGCGACTCGGCTTGGCCGAATTGCCCGAGACCGATCCGGAAAACGACAATGTCCGTATCACGTTTGCCAAGAAGGATTCGATCGCCGTACGATTCCACGAGGGGCAAATCGTGCTCTCGTTGGCCATCGCGAAGCTCCGCAAGTCGCCGCGACAATTCAAAAACTTCCAGGTCAGCGTCCACTTCCGTCCGGAAGCGCGTGGTCGCACGGTCCAACTGACCCGCGACGGCACGATCCGGCTCAAGGGAAAGCTGCGTCTGCTCGAGCAGGTGGCCGTGCGCGGCGTGTTCACCCGCACCTTCTTCACCAAACGCCCGATTGACCTGACGCCCCGGCGGCTGGTCGACGACCCGAAGATGGACGGTCTGGCGATCACCCAATTCGTCGTCGACGACGGCTGGATCGGCGTCGCACTGGGCCCCCAGCGCATGGCCCAGCGTCCCACACTGCTGCAACGCTAGGATAGCGTTTCGCGATTCGGAGAATTCATGTAGGGTGACGAATTAAGTTTCTTCCCTTCGTCATTCGTCATTCGTGCTTCGTCATTATCCTCCACATGCTATCCCCCAACCTCTCCTGCTGCCAAGAAAAAGCACACGGGCGAACAGGCCGCCCGTGTGCCGCGTTTCAACCTTGCCGGTTCGCGTTAGACCAATCCCTTGCGGACGGCCCATACGGCGGCTTGCGTTCGATCGCTCACAGCAATCTTTCGCAGGATGTTCTGCACGTGCTCCTTGACCGTCTCGACGCTGATCTCCAGCGAGCGACCGATCTCTTTGTTGCTTAGGCCCAAGGCCACGTGACGCAGCACCTGGGTCTCGCGTTGGGTCAGCGGCACATCGTCGTCGTCGATCACCTGGCGAACTTTCATGGCCCCGGCGATGGCACGCAACTCGCCGCTACGGCAGGGCGACTCGCCCTTGGCGGCCGCTGTGATCGTGGCGATGATGTCTTCCCGCGGCGATCCCTTCAACACATAATCGCTGGCCCCCAGGGCAACTGCCCGGGCGATGTACGTGGGGTTGTCGTAGGTCGAGAGCATCACGACCTTACACTCGGGTACCAGGGTGCGGAGCTTGTCCAGCGTGGACAGTCCGTCGCCGTCGGGCATCCGGATGTCCAACAGGATCACGTCCGGCGTGATCTCGTCGGCCTTCTCGATCGCTTCCTGGCCGTTGGAGGCCTCGGCAACGATCTCGATGTCCGAACCGGCCAGCAGGCTAACCAGCCCGACGCGGATCACTTCGTGATCATCACAAACCAAAACTCGAATACTCATCAGATTCTCCTATAGAGTAAAAACGCCGTCCCAACCATGACCGGCCAATCTGCATCGATTGAGCCGTTACTTCCCAACGCCAAGCCGGGATAGCGAGCACATTGGTTTCCGTGGGTTCGATGAACTCTTCACAGCAATTCTAATACACCTCAGGGCAGGGCGAAATCCCCTGAAGTAACAAAATACCCCCCCCGATCCAGCGGGATATCGATGCAAAATCGACCCAAGTCGAGGGGAGGTACTAGTTTACTTCAAGCGTCATGGGGGAATCAGCCCGGAAAAAAGACTGGATTTTCTTGAAAAAATCGCCCCATTCGCCCACTGGCCACCAGAAACCCCGCCCGTTTGCCTCGAAACAGGGGCGCAACCGTCACCACCCGGCGTGTTCCTTGGCGATCTTACCCCCACCCCATCTTTCCTATTTTAATCACGTTGACTGCATGCATCCTGTAACGTAGATATTTGGCGACAGCCCACCGGATCGCAGTTAGAACCCCAACCGGTTCCCAACGCGGTCATGGGCCAAGAACAACATGTAACTTCCGGGGCGTGGTCGCTAAAGCGGCCACGAATCCCGCCTCACAGAGTGCCGGCTAGTCCGGGTCAGGGTATTGGGTATGAAGCGAACAGATACACTCCTGCTGGTTGACGACGATCGCCACGTCTTGACTTCCATGGCCGAATGGCTCCGCTCTCAGGGCTATCAACTCGATACGGCGGGAAGCGTAATCGAGGCCGTTACCGCCCTGCAACAGAAAACATACGATCTAGCGCTCGTGGACGTCCGGCTGGGTGACGGAGATGGGTTCGACGTCTTGGCCCACTGCCGAGAGAATCATCCCGAGACGAGCGTCATCATGATCAGCGGCTACGGCACGGTCGAGGCGGCCGTCGAGGCCATCCGCTCCGGTGCGTTCGACTTCTTGACCAAGCCCTTGATCGACGCCGAATTGGAGATGTCCATCGAGCGCGCACTCAGCCAACGCCTGGTGATCGAGGAGAACAAGACGCTGAAGGCCCAGCTCGACATCCGTTTCGGGATGGAAAACATCATCGGTAACGACCACCGGATGACCAAGATCTACGACATGATCGACAGCGTGGCCGACACCAAGGCCACCGTGTTGATCACCGGCGAGAGCGGCACCGGCAAGTCGCTAATCGCCCGGGCCATTCATCGCCATAGCGCTCGGCGAGACAAGCCGTTCGTCGAGGTGGCCTGCGGTGCGCTGCCCGAGACGCTCCTGGAAAGCGAATTGTTCGGCCATGTGGCCGGCGCGTTCACCGGCGCGGTGGGAGAGAAGATCGGTAAGTTCAAGTTGTCCGACACGGGCACCATCTTCCTAGACGAAATCGCCACAGCCAGCCCCGGCATGCAGGTCAAGCTGTTGCGAATCCTGCAAGACTTCGAGTTCGAGCCGGTCGGCGGAACAGAAACCTTCGCGGTCGATACGCGCGTGATCCTGGCCACCAACGAGAACCTGACCACGGCCGTGGCGGAAGGCCGTTTTCGTCAGGATCTGTTCTATCGAATCAACGTGATCAACATCGAACTGCCCCCGATGCGCGAGCGGATTTCCGACATCCCGCTGCTGGCCGAGCACTTCCTCGAGTCGGTTCGAACGGATTGCGGCAAGAACGTTCGCGGATTTTCCGACAATGCCATGGCCGCGCTGCAGCGCTACCGTTGGCCCGGCAACGTGCGCGAGTTGCAAAACATAATCGAGCGGGCCGTGTTGTTGGGTAAAAGCGACATGATCGGCCTGGAAGACCTCCCCGCCGATCTGGCGGCCGCCGGCCCGGTGAGTGTCGACGCGATCGGGACCCGAACGCTGAAGCAGGCGCTGGAAGGCCCCGAACGCCAGATCATCCTCGACGTACTCGAGGCCAACAACTGGAACCGGCACGCCACGGCCGAGGCCCTGGGCATCAATCGCACCACGCTCTACAAGAAGATGAAGCGGCTCGGGCTGGAAGATTTACCCATCGCGGCCGGACGATAGAAGTCATCGAAACACGCGGGGCAAGCCCCGCCGCTAAACGGACTCGCGGATCTTCTTGACGATGGCCGTGGTTGAGT
>CAYYOX010000513.1:0-5185 GCA_964473065.1 uncultured Planctomycetaceae bacterium
AGTACCCGACGCCCGGGACCCCGCATCCGAAGAGGAAGCGCCCGCCGAAACGGGGGCGCCCGCCGAGACAGAAATGCCTGCTGCCGAGGCAGCCGAACCGGAAGAGCCGACGGCGGAAGAGCCGGCCGAACCACTCGAGGAGCCCACGGCCGATCCACCCAAGATTCCTGGCGAGAAAACCTTCGAAGAGATCCTTGCCGGGCCGGTCGGCGAGACGATTCGCCGAGACGTGGCGCGTCGCAAGGTGGCGGAGAAGGTCAGCGGTGCTTTCAGCCGGATCCAACAGCAAGTTCGGAAGTATCGCGAGGAGCGCGTCAAGTACGAAGCCCTGGGTGAAGGCGGGGCTGCGGAGCCGGAGCCGCTCGATGTGGACGCCTTGGCCGCGGCCAATAACCTGACGGTCGGGGCCACTCCGTTGATCTCGCAGATCGATTGTCGGGATCACCCCATCGGCGGATCCTACGTCAACGGAACGCTTCCCTTTGTCTACTATGCGTTTGAAAAGAGCTGGGATACTTTTCTTGCCGAACAGTCGTTCGACCCGGAAGGCAACCGTTATCTGTTCTGGAAGATCGAAGACGAAGAGGAAAAGACGCTCGACTTCGAGGACGAAGGGGTTCGCGAGCAAGTCCTCGGGGCGTACCGGATAGTCGAGGCGCGAGTGTTGACGATCGAGGCCGCCGAGGCTTTGGCCGAGAAGGTTCGCAATTCGAATCAGACGCTCAAGGAGGCCCTGCCGAACCACGAAGTGACGCTAACCGCGCCGTTTAGTTGGATGACGCACGGCAGCGTGCCGCTGGCGACTTCCCAAGCCCCGCCGCGACTGAGCGAGGTAACCGGGGTGGAGATGCCGGGAGCGGAATTCATGCGTGCCGTCTTCCAGCTTCCGGAAGGTCAGACCGGCGTGGCGATGAATCGCTCTAAGACGGTCGCTTACGTGGTTCGGGTCGTCAAACTGGAGCCGACGGCGGAAGCGCTCAAGGTCATTTTCGAGGCCGACAGTCAGGCCGGGGCCTATTACACGAAGTACGCCCCCATGGCAGCCGAAGATCGGAATCAGATGGTCCAAGCGTGGCGCGATTCCTTGATCAAGTCGGCGGGCCTGGAATGGGAACGCCCGCCCGTCGAACCGCGGGGACAGTAGAGCTGATGCGTTTAGCGATCGGCTAACGAACCACGAATCCCACCTGGGAAAGCCGCGAGAGAGTATCGTCGACGCAACGGCAAACCAACGGCGCGTCAACCTCTTCCAGTTGTTGGCCGTTCTGCTTCATGACGATTTCGCCCGAATCGATCGACTGCTTCAGATGGGCGGCCAGTGTGTTGCGGTCGTGGCGGCCGTCGAGCCGTCGAATAAAGTATCGCCCCAGCTCGTCAACCTGCACAGGCTGATGCCGCAGGGTGGCGACCGGTCCTTTGCCTTCGGCTTGCATTCGAGCTAAAGCGCTGGCAGTCGGCTTGTCGCTCGGGCGCGACGTGCACTGCGGCGGATGAACGCACACATCGAACATGCCCGCGCAGAAGCCTCTCACCAACGCCTCGGATAGAAGCCGTTCAGAGATAGGACCGTCGGAATCCGTGTGCGAGGCAGATTGCCGACAGCGCTCTATCGCGGCGAGGCGTAGCTGGTCGTAAGTAACGTACTCGGGAAAGATGTCTCCTAAGTAGAAGACGGCCGCTTTGACGAGCGGATCGTCGACTGCCATCCTAGCGGGCCCCGATCGAAAGACGGTCATAGCTTCGTCTTCACCCTCCACTTTAAGCGTCTTCGAATTGGAGGCCAAGGAAACGTACAAGGGCCGAAAGCTCTCGGCTGTTAGACGCCGTGTCAGAGGAACCTCTTCGTGGCAAAGCAGGGTTTTGCGGAATCGTCGGCCTCGCAACAGATCCAAGTACTGCTCCTGCTGGATCAGGGGCATCGACTTCAGCCTCTCCTGCATCGGTTTGGGGTAGTTTTGCAAAAGCATCTCGGGAACACACGTGTCGCCCAAGTACTGCAACCCCCGGCGGGAAACCCGCTTGACGAACTGCCAGAAATAGATCGGCTGGTTGTATTGTTCCAAGTGGTCGTGAAACAGGTAGGCATCCTGGTCGTGTGTTTGAAGCAGTTTCCACTCGTCACGGAGCAGTTTGCCGTAGGTTGTGTTTTCGTCACTCGTTTCGGCGGCAAACTTCAGAATGCCCCGAGCCTCTTCGACCTGCTGCTTGGGATCATCGAATTGCGCGGCGTGGTAGCGCATCATGTCGGTGGCCACGCCGGCCACGTGCCAGCCGGGATAGGTGTTGTACGAAAGATAGGCCACACCTTGGGGCGACAGATTGGTCTTGCAGACCTGCAACAGTTTCTCTTGCACCTCGGGCGGCACCCAAGAGAAAATCCCGTGGCAAATGATGTAGTCGAACTGCCCCCAACTCTCGTCGATCTGAAGGATGTCGTCGTGTCGGAATTCGATGTTCGTCAGCCCCAGTTGTCGTACCTGACCTTGGGCCGTTTCGATCTGCCGCTGCGACAGATCCACGCCCACGAAGTGTGCCCCGGGCAAATCGACCGCCTGAGGGATCAAGTTTCCACCACTGGCGCATCCCACTTCCAGCACACGGGCTGTCGGAAGCGGTGGCGGAGTCATGCCGAATAGTGTGGCAACCGTTTCAAAACATCGCGGATGTGCGCTGGCGTGCGGCATGTCATTGTAAGGCAATGCGTCGTACGAATTATTCGACCCCTCAGACCGTTCAGCCATTGCGTTGCCCTTCCGTGCTAACAATCCATCGATAAATGCGTGCCACATTGTCGCAGCTACGTTCGCCAGAACGTGGTCGTAACCCTCGGTCACGCCCCACGTTCTGGCGAACGCAGCTACAAACCCTTGAATAATCCGGGCTAGCGAGATCTGCCCATCTAGATAGCCTATCGACAAAGCATTCTGGGGAACTCTTGCGGAACATTCCGGTTAGAGCGATCTTGCCGGTTGCTCAACGCTGCTTGCCCTTCCCGGCAACTTCCGCCGATCCTCATAATACGCAAAACAGCTAAACTTTCTCCGATCGGCCTGCCGAACCAATATGATGTGGGAAGTTAGTTGAGTCTACCGTTATGCGCGGAGGTGTTCTATGGGTCGCATTCAATCAAGTATCGGGCTGATCACGGGGATGCCGATCGTGGAGACGGTCGACGCCCTGATGCAGTTGGCGTCCAGGCCCCGCGACATGTTGATCGCTCGAACCCGGATCCTGCAAACCGAGCGGGCAGCCGTCACCGAGTTGACGGCCCTGCTGCTGGCGGTCAAATATATTACCGACAATTTGGGCAAAGAAGATATCTTCGACAAGCGACAAGTAAGCAGCAGCGATTCGACCCGACTCTCTGCCATTTCCATCGGTCAACCACCCAAGGGAACTTATCAGTTTACGCCGCTGCGAATGGTGCAAACTCAGCAGTGGCTCACTTCGGGAGTTCAAAGCGAAGACGATTCGTTGGGTGGCGGGAAAATGACGTTTCGCTTCGGCGATAACGTCCAACGCAGCGCCTCGTTGGATCTGTTTGGCGGGGGCGAAGGTGTCGATCGGGGAAAAATCATCATCACCGATCGTAGCGGCGCCGAGGCCGAAATCGATCTAACGGCCGTCGTGACTGCCGACGACGTTATCAAGGCCATCAACAGCAATACCACGAGCGACGTGACGGCCGAGGCACACGGAGATCGGCTGCGATTGGTCGACAATTCCGGTGAAACCGTCTCGAATCTGAAGGTCGAGGAAGTTGGCGGGACAACGGCCGCCTCGTTGGGATTGGCGGGAATCGATGTGGCTGCCGATGTGGCCGATGGCGAGGATATGCTGTGGCTATTCGAGGGCATCGACTTGCAGGTCCTCAACGACGGTAACGGCATCCGCACTAATCCTCTCTTCGCCGACATCGACTACGAACTGCGCGACGGCACGACCGGTTCGATCGACTTTTCGGCGATCATCTCCGGAAGCTCCGATGTCGACGTCGAACTGACGCTGGGTGACGCCTTGGACGTGATCAACTCCGTCGATCCCGACAAACTGAAAGCCGAGATCGCCCCGGACGGCGAACGGCTGATCATCACCGACCTGACGGCAGGCAGCGGTGTATTCGAGCTTTCCGCTGCGTATGATTCCGGCACGCTGGCCGATCTGGGACTAGACGGGCGGGCCGTCGACGGCGTGATTACCGGCAGACGGCTGCTCGGCGGGGCAAAGACCGTGTTACTATCGAGCCTCAACGGCGGTAAAGGCTTCGGACAACTGGGGACCATTAAGCTGATCGATCGCAGCGGCAACGAGGCCATCGTCGATCTCTCCGCCGCCGAAACCTTCATGGATATCATCGACGCGATCAATGCCGCCGGAGTCGGCATCACCGCTAGGGTTAATCAGGCGCAAACCGGGCTCGAATTGGTCGACACGACCGGCGCATCGGACAACAACATGGCCGTAATCAGTAACGATATCCTGATAACAGCCGATAAACTGGGGATCGCCGTTAACGACGCGGTGACAAGCGTCAACACGGGTGATCTCCACTTGCAGATCATCTCGGAGAACACGCAGTTGAGTAAACTCAACGGCGGAAACGGCGTGGCCAAGAACAGCTTCGAGATCATCGACGCCAACGGTCGGAAAGAAACGCTCAACCTTGTCTCCAAAAGCGTGGAAACGGTTGGTGATTTGATCCGTGAAATCAATCGGTTGGGATTGGATATTTCGGCCGAAATCAACGCGACCGGGGACGGGATCCTCCTAAGAGACACCAGCACCGAAGGCGGCTCGTTCCAGATCATCGAAGGCGGCTCGACCACCGCCGCCGATTTGCATCTGCTCGGAGAATCAACGGAAGTCGAAATGAACTTCGAAACCGTCCATGTCATCGACGCGTCGACCACGTTTACTATCGAACTCGACGAAGACGATTCGCTGAAGGACCTGCGGCAAAAGATCAACGACCTCAATGCCGGTCTCACTGCCATGACGTTTTTCGACGGGTCGACCAAGCCGTTTCGGCTCTCGCTGACCAGCGACCGAGCCGGTAGTGCCGGCGCCATGGTGATCGACACCTCGGGAGTGAACTTTTCGCTGCAACAGACGGTTCAGGCCGCCGATGCCCTGCTCGTGTTCGGCGATCCCGGGAATCCGGCGACCAATGTGTTGGTCTCGTCCA
>CAYYOX010000514.1:0-5185 GCA_964473065.1 uncultured Planctomycetaceae bacterium
CTTGCCGGCATAGACCTCATCGGCCGAGGCCGTCTCTTCGCTCGGCGCGAGCACGCCGAAGAGCACGTGGTTAAAGGAACGGTTCATGGCCTTGCACATGATCGATGTCAGGATAAAACCCGAGGCCCCGACCAGCGACCCGGCGATGATCAGCACGGTATTTTCGAGCACGAAACCGGTCGCACAGGCGGCCAGCCCGCTATAGGAGTTCAACAGGGCGATCACGACCGGCATGTCGGCCCCGCCGATCGGATTGACCAGCGTCACGCCCAGCACGGAAGCCATCAGGACCAGCACCAGATAGATCATCCAAGGGTGGCTGGGGAACATGACGCCCAAAACGACCAACAGTACCACCATCAGGGCCAAGGCCAGATTCAACGGCTTTTGGGCCGGATATTCGAACGGTTTCTTGAAGACTTGAATCTCTTGCAGCTTGGCAAACGCCACGAGACTACCCCAGAAGGTGACCGCGCCGATCAACCCGGCCAACAACCCGGCCGTGACCGTGGCGTCGAGGCCCGAGGTTTGCGACGTGTGGGTGGTCATCCCGGCGCCGGCGACCAGGACCGACGCTCCGCCGCCGAACCCGTTGAACAGGGCGACCAGTTGCGGCATGTCGGTCATTTCGATCTTCACAGCCAACACGACGCCCAACGCGGCGCCGCCGGCCAACCCTACGGCGATCAGCAGATAGCCCCACGGGTTGTCGAGCAATTGCCGGTCGATCAGCGTGGCGATCACGGCCACCAGCATCCCCAGGGCGCCGAGCAGGTTTCCCCGCACGGCCGTTCGGGGATGCGTCAGGCCCTTGAGCCCGAAGATGAATAGGACGGCCGCCACGAGATAAGCGAGTTGGATTGAAGTGTCCACGGCTATTTCTTCCTGCGAAACATTTTCAGCATGCGATTGGTTACCAGAAAACCACCGACCACGTTGACGGTAGCCAAGGTGACGGCCAGAAATCCGAGTATCGGGGCGATAAACCCATCTCCCGACCCGGCCGCCAGCAAAGCCCCGACCACCGTGATGCCCGAAATGGCATTCGAGCCGGACATCAACGGCGTGTGCAGCGTGGGTGGGATCTTCGTGATGATCTCAAAGCCGAGGAAGATCGCCAGCATAAAGACCGTGACCAGCAAGATCAGCGGCGTTTGGAACGTCACCTCGACCTTGTCCACCGTCTCGGCCGCCAGGATAAACCATGCGTTGCTCATTGCTTCTCCTCTCCCTCCGCGAATCCATAGACATCCGGGTTCTCGGTACTCTTTTCTTCGGGCGGTGGTGGTTTCGGCGGATCGGGCGATGCCGGCTCGATCCCCAGCAACTCACACACCCGGGCGTTCACCACGCCGCCGCCGTGGGTGATCAGCGTGTCGCGAACGATCTCGTCTTCCAGGTCGAGTTTCACTCGGCCGTCTTCGATCAGGTGCAACAGGAAGGTGGTGATGTTCTTCGAGTACATCTGGCTAGCGTGCTGCGGAACCTCGGCCGGCAGATTGGTCGGCCCTAGGATCGTCACCCCGTTGTGGTCGATCGTCTCGCCCGGCTCGGTCAGTTCGCAGTTGCCGCCGCGCTCGGCCGCCAGATCGACGACCACGGAACCCGGGGCCATGCCGGCAACCATCTCGGCCGTTACCAGTGTGGGCGCTTTCTTGCCGGGCACGGCGGCGGTGGTAATCACCACGTCACTCTCGGCCACCACCCGGGCGATCAGTTCGCGTTGCTTCTGCAAGAACTCTTCACCCATCTCCTTGGCATATCCGCCCTTGTCCTCGGCCGCCTCGATATCCAATTCCAACTCGACGAACTTCGCGCCCAAGCTCTCGACCTGTTCCTTTACGGCGGGCCGAATGTCGTTGGCCGAGACGACCGCCCCGAGACGCCTCGCGGTGGCAATCGCTTGCAGGCCCGCCACGCCGACGCCCATGATGAAGACCTTGGCCGGGGTCAAGGTGCCGGCGGCCGTCATCAGCATAGGGAACATCTTCGGCAGAGCTTCGGCGGCCAACAGCACGGCACGATAGCCGGCCACCGTGGCCATCGACGAAAGCACGTCCATACTCTGGGCTCTGGTAATCCGCGGCAATAGTTCCAAGGCAAACAGCGTCACGCCCCGAGCGGCGAGATCTCGTGCCGGCTGGGGGTTACCCAAAGGGTCGCACGTGGCGATCACGACCTGACGCGACCGAAACTGATCCAGTTGGGCGGCCGAAGCCTGGGGATGGGCTCCGGCGGCTCGCACTAGGAGTATGACATCCGCCGCGGCCAATTCGGCCCGACTGGCTACTATCTTGGCCCCTTTTTCGCTGTATTGGCGGTCCGGATAGCCGGCTGCCTGACCGGCCGACTGCTCGACCAACACCTCCAAGCCCGCTTTCAGCAGCAGGGGGACATGGACCGGGGCCAGGGCCACGCGTTTTTCACCAGGGAACGTCTCTTTTGCAATCGCGACTATCATGGTCGATTTCCAGGCTCCCGACACGTTGTACTTTATCTATATCGCCCATCTTCCGGTCTATCGTGGAAGAATTGGGGATTTGTTCCAAATTATTGCGTCAAAGGGCCACCGGTAAACCCCTCTTGGAGGGGTATTTTCGTGGAGGGTTTCCCTTTTTACTGTTGTTCGATTGTGGCACCCTTGCCGGATGGCCGATAAAGCGGTAAACTATGAGTTTCCCTCGAACGAGGGCAAGCAAAGCATATCAATCCAATTCCGGGAACGCATCCCGGGCAACTCCAGATACCCGAGTTAGTTAGCGCCATGACGATGATGATGACAAAAACCTATGTGGCCAAGCCGAACGAGGTCGAGCAAAAGTGGTGGCTGGTCGATGCCAACGACAAAATCGTCGGCCGGCTGGCCACCGACATTGCCGTGATACTGATGGGCAAGGACAAACCGACCTACACCCCGCACGTCGATACGGGCGACTATATTGTCGTGACCAATGTCGACAAGATCGTCTTCACCGGCAACAAGTGGCAACAGAAGAAGTACACTTGGTACACCGGCTATCCGGGCCAGCGGAGCGAAACGGCCGAGAAGCGTAAGGAAAAGAAGCCGGAAATGATCCTCCGCGAGGCGGTCCGGCGGATGCTACCCAAGAATAAACTGGCGACGAAGATGCTCGCCAAACTGAAAATCTACGTCGGGTCCTCGCACCCGCATCAGGCACAACTGCCCGAGCCGCGAGAACTCGGCATTAAGAAGTAACAAATAGCGGTCTAGAACGAGACAAAAAAGAGGATACCATGGCAACAGCCACGACTGATTCGTTGGGCACGGGACGGCGGAAGAGTTCGGTCGCTCGCGTTCGGGTCCGCGCCGGCGAAGGCAAGATTACGATCAACAAGCGGACGCTGGACGACTACTTCTACAACCTCGACCACCGCAATGCCGTGTTGGCGCCGCTAGTGCAGACCGGCACCGTCGATCAGGTCGACGTGATCATTCGCGTCAATGGCGGCGGAAACACCGGTCAGGCCGGCGCTTGCAAGATGGGTATCGCCCGCGCACTGAAGATCTTCAACACGGAACTCGAGCCGGCGCTGCGTGACGCGGCCCTGTTGACTCGTGACAGCCGGATGAAAGAACGTAAGAAGCCGGGCCTCCACGGCGCACGACGCGGAACGCAGTTCTCGAAGCGTTAATCCGGTTCGCAAGAATGGGAATCACCCTCGGGGTGGCCAATCGCTGGTCGCCCCGTTTTGCTGCGCCTCATATCAGCCGGGCGGCCAGGTCAGCTTTCGGCCGGCCAGTAGGTGGAAATGCAAGTGCATCACCTCTTGTCCGGCGTCGGGGCCGCAATTCGTCACCACGCGATAACCGTCGGAAAGACCCCGCTCGGCGGCAATCCGACGCATCGCCGTAAAGAGATGTCCCACCAAGGCCTCGTCGTCCTCGCCCAGCTCGTCGACCGAGGCAATCTCCTTCTTGGGGATCACAACCAAATGCGTGGGCGCCTGGGGATTGATGTCCTCAAACGCCATGCACAGATCATCCTCGAAGACAATCTTGGCCGGAATCTCCCCATCGATAATCTTCTTGAAAATCGTCTTCTCGGCCATGGGCCAACCTCCCTAAAAGGATACTGCCTACTGCTTACTGAACCTGCTTCAGCGAAATGGCTTCGTCGGCCAAGAGCACGGGAATGCCGTCGACGATCGGATATAACCGGGTCTGGTCACGTCGCACGAGCCCGCCTTCGACCGGTTTCAAGACGGGTTGGCCGCCAAGGTTCTCGATTTCCCTCGCCCGGATCGCCCGGTTCAGTCGGGCCAGCAGTTGGTCGTCGGCCGGGGCAAGGGGCGTTTGGTCTTCGGGACAGACGAGAATCTTCAGCATCTGTTTGTCGATCATGCGTTCTCATCTCCCGCGGCGCAGCGAACCCATCAGGCTATGCAGGAATGCCAAGCGCGGCTCCCTCTAAGGATGCCGAATTCTCCCCGACTTTTCAAGCCCGAATTGGAACCGGCGATGCGATTATCAACGAGAAGAACGCGAGCGGGTGCGACGCTTCGGGGCGGGAACTCCCCAATCCTTGGTCAGCGTCTCGAACACTTCGGGAGACTCGTAGCGGATCACGTCTTGGCCTTCGGGCATGG
This sequence comes from uncultured Planctomycetaceae bacterium, assembly GCA_964473065.1. GTDB lineage: Bacteria > Planctomycetota > Planctomycetia > Pirellulales > Thermoguttaceae > CAYYOX01. The sequence continues at coordinate 4,609 of CAYYOX010000514.1, forward strand.
GGCCAATCAGTCCGCGAAAGACCGGCAGTCCGCGCAGGTCGAGATCCGTGCTGCAATCGTCCACGCCAACCTGCGTGTGTCGCTTCAGCAACTCCTCGGAGGTGCCGTAATCACGGATACGGATTTTGCCGTCAGCCCCACGGGTAACAACACGAAAAGTATCTTTGCTCATCTAGATGGTCTCCCAAGAACTTCTCCCGTCTTCCGTGACGCTATGTGTATTATTCGAGAACTACCGACGTATCGGCACGTGCTCGGATCGGTGGCGAAGCTATTTCCTCCGCCCGACACAGCACCAACAGCCCCAAGAACCGGCACATCGGGCATCGCAGCCAAGCTCGTTACCAATGTGCCTTGCGGCAAGCCTTTCGAGTCCAACTGCACCAATTCTGCCGGTTGCCGACGTCTGCGCCAAACGATTGTTCGGGCGATAACCACGGTAACGCTTAGAGCAATGCGTGGGGCTGTGCGTCGTCTGTGCCAATCACCCCAAGAGGGCGTTACCAATTCCCACCCCGCGAAGAGGGGGATTGCCGCAACCGCTTCAGCAAGCTAGATTGGTCGCAGGCCTCCGGAG
>CAYYOX010000515.1:0-3372 GCA_964473065.1 uncultured Planctomycetaceae bacterium
GGGCGAGGCGGCCGTGCCGTTCGATATCGAGATCTATCGCTCCAGTGACGGTGTGAGCCAGGATGCCTTGGTCGGTTCCCAACGCGTAACTGATCCGACGCAGCTTCAGGTCGGCACGGGCCACACGGCAACGGTTGCGGCCGACTTTACGGACGTTAAGGAGGACTACCAGTTGATTGCCGTGGTCGATGCGGGCAATGAGACCACCGAAAGCGACGAGACCAATAACGAGCAAGTTTTCCAGGGCGGAGTGTTTCAGGCATTGGACGGAACGGTCCATGTGCACGGAACGGACGGAATCGACGATTTGGACGTCACCCAGCCAGGGTTGCTGAAGGTCCAACTCAACGGGCAGATGTTCGAGTACACGGCCAGCACGGTCACAGAAGTGCATTTGCGCACGCAGGATGGGGACGACGATGCGCGAGCGGCCAGTGGCGTGCTGGTGCCGGTCTGGGCGTTTGGCGGAAGCGGGGACGACGTCCTGTACGGCGGACGGGCAGACGACCATCTGGAAGGGGGAACTGAAAATGACACGCTCAAAGGCCGGCAGGGCGACGACGTTCTGCAAGGCGACTCCGGCGACGACAGCCTGATCGGCGACGCGGGCAACGACACGCTAAGCGGCGGCGCAGGGGCCGACCACCTTCAGGGCAATGAAGACGACGATTCACTGAGCGGCGGAACGGGCGACGACACGCTGCTGGGCGGGTTCGGCTGGGACACGCTGGCCGGTGACGAGGGGAACGACTATCTGGAGGGGAACGAACAGGACGATTCGCTCGACGGCGGTTCGGGCGACGACATACTCAAGGGCGGTTTCGGCGACGATTTGCTCTTTGGCGCCGACGGAATGGATACGCTTGAGGGCGGGCCTGGATCCGACACGCTCGACGGCGGCAAGGGGATCGATACCCTCGACGGAACGCAGGAGCAGAACACGGCCCCGACGACCTCGGGCATTCAGGATATCCTTGTCAATGAAGACGCGCCGCCGACGGTGGTCGATCTGTTTGCCGCGTTTGAAGATGCGGAAGAGACCGACGCGGAGTTGATCTATACGCTTCAGAGCAATACCTCGCCGACCCTGTTCTCTTCGGTCGTCATCGACCCGGCAGCCGGAACCTTGACGCTAACTTCCGCGGCGAATGCCTCCGGTTCGAGCAACTTGACGGTCCGAGCTACGGATCCCAGCGGCCTCTATGCGGAAGCGAGTTTTGCGGTCGATGTGGCTGCGGTCAACGACGCTCCGACCACGACCGGGCTGATGGAGATTACGGTCAATGAGGGCACGGTCCAGTCCGTGATCGATTTGACGACCGGGTTTGCCGACATCGAAGACGGCCCGGCGAACCTGATCTATGCGCTGGTCGACAACACAAACCCGTCCCTGTTCCTAGCCACTGCGGTGGATCCGGCGACCGGACAATTGACGCTGAGCTACGCCCCGGGCACCGATGGCATCGCCGCGCTGACGGTCCGCGCCACGGACACCGGCGGTGCGTTTGTGGAATCCACGCTGGACGTCGAGATCATTCAGACCAACACGACGCCGGTGGCTTTGGGGATTCCCGACATCAGCGTTCCAGAAGATGCGCCGTCGGCCAACGTCGCACTGGAATCGGTATTCTCCGACGCGGAGGACGCTCCCGGCTCGCTTGCCTATCAAGTGATCCTCAACAGCAATCCGGCCCTCGTCGGGTCGGGCATCGAGGACAACCTGCTTTGGCTGCACTACGCTCCGGGCGCGTCCGGTACGGCCACGATCGTCGTGCGGGCGACCGACAGTGGCAGTCGTTTCGTCGAAAGCACGTTCGTGGTGGACGTGTCGTCCGTGAACGACATTCCGGAGATTGGCGCGCTGCTGGACGGTCCCGATCCGGCGATCGTGGGGGCCGAGTTGAGTCTGGAAGCCACCGGTGTCGCGGACGATTCGGCCAGTGTCAGTGTGGCGTTCTATCGCGACGCCGACGGCGACGGCGTCTTAGATGTCAGCGTCGACGAGCTGTTGGGCATCGATACGGAATCCCCCGACGTCGGGGGCAGCGAATGGAGCATTACGGTCTCCGTGGCCGGATTTGGCAAAGGGGTGCACACTTATTTCGCCCAAGCGACCGACAGCGAAGGTCAGGTAAGCCGCGTGGTCACGGCCACGGGCAGCGTGGGCGTGGTGGGGATCATCGACAACTCGGATCCGGGCTACACAGAGTTCGGCGACGGCTGGACCGACGGCGCATCAACTGACAGTTACAAAGGAACACACCGCGAGCACTTGCCGGAAATGGGAGAAAACGGCGCCCGTTGGTCGTTCACCGGACTGCTGAACGCGCCGCACAGAGTGTACGTCACCTGGACGCCCCGGGCCGATCTGGCGCGAAACGCTCCGTTTGCGATCTACGACGGCGCGGAAAAGATCGTGACCATCGCCGTCGACCAGCAAGTGGCGCCCAATTCGTTCTATGACGGCCAGACGTGGTGGCATGACCTGTATACGATCGACGTGACCAACGGCGAGGTGTCCGTTGAAGTTACAGACCAGGCCGACGGGACGGTGGTCGCCGATGCAGTGCGTCTGCTCGATGCGCCGCCAACGATCCAATCGCTTACGGCCAATCGCGATTCCGTGGTCATCGGCGGTCCGCTCCAACTGACGCCCATTGACGTGAATGATGACGATGACGGCGGCCATGTCAAATCCGTGGCCTTCTACCACGACGCCAACGGTAACGAAACATTCGATGCGTTCGACGACCTTCTGGTCAACGACACGCACGACGGCGATGGCTGGAGCCAGTTCGTGGACACAAGCGATATAGCAGTTGGCGAGCACGTCTTCTTTGCCGTTGCAACAGACAACAACACGGCGACCAGCGTCCCGGTGTCGACGACCGTATTGCTCGTTGAGGGTGTCGGCACGGGGTTGCTGGCTCGGTACACATTCAATACGGATGCAACCGACAGTGTCAGCGGCAACGACGGCGTGCTGCAAGGCAACGCCTCGATCACCACCGATAGCCAGCGCGGCGATGTCTTGGAACTGGACGGTTCCGGCGGTTTTGTATTGGTTCAGGACTACCCCCAACCGACGACCGCCATCACGGGCGCGGCCTGGGTTTACGCCAACAACCGGCCGACTTGGGCGTCGATCCTCAAGAATTGGGGCGGTGGTTCGGCGGGGCAATTCCACTTCGGGCTCCAAGGCAACACCGGCGACCTGGACATCTACATCAACACCACCGGAAACAACTGGGCACATGTCAGCGCCGGAGCCAGTTCGCCCCTTTCCACAGGCCAGTGGCATCACGTAGCGTTCACGGCCGACGGTTCCGTATTGCGGCTCTACCAGGACGGCGTGGAGATGAACTCGGCGGC
>CAYYOX010000515.1:3472-5179 GCA_964473065.1 uncultured Planctomycetaceae bacterium
CAGGACGGCGTGGAGATGAACTCGGCGGCTTATTCCGGCAATCTGGTCGCGCCTTTCATGAGTTCTCTGGCGATCGGGGCGAAAACGAATAATTCCGGGACGGTTGCCGACCCTTCGTTTCCCGGCTTCTGGGACGGCAAGATCGACGACGTGCGGCTGTACAATCAGGCGCTCAATGAAGACCAGATCGCGATTCTGGCGGATCCCCGAGTCAACACGGCGCCGAGTATCGATGACCAACTGGTGGCCGTGCACGAGAATGCCGTCGACGGGACGATCGTGGGAAGGGTTGTGGCCAGTGATCTTGATCCTTTTGACATCCTGAGCTACGAGATTACGGCCGGGAATCCGGGCAACACGTTTGCGATCGACAACGCCGGTTGGATCACGCTGGTCGTTGCCGACAACCTTAATCGCCAGACTATACCCGTCTACAACCTCACGGTCAAAGTCACCGATGACGGAGGACCGTTCCTCAGCAGCACGGCCACCGTGCAAGTGGTGGTGCAGGAAACAGACAGTCTGATCGCTCGTTATCCGCTCGATATCGACGGTGGTGACGGCGTGGGGATGAGTGACGGGACACTCGTCGGCGACGCTTTCCTGGCGAACGACGCCGACCGAGGCAACGTCTTGAGCCTGGACGGCAACGGCGATTACGTCGTGGTGCCGGAATACCCCACGCTGGCGGCCGAAATGACCGGGGCGGCCTGGGTCTATGCCGACAGTCAGCCGATCTGGGGGTCGATCCTCAAAAACTGGGGCAGTAGTGCATATGGGCAATTCCACTTTGGACTGCGCGATAGGGACGGTGACCTGGACATCTACATCTCCACCGAAAATGGGGCCATCAACGCGCGAGCCGGAGTCGGCAAACCCCTTTCGACAGGCCGATGGCACCATGTGGCGTTTACGGCCGATGGTTCCTGGCTGCGGCTCTACCAGGACGGCGTGGAGGTCGCCTCGACATCCTATACGGGCTCTCTTATCGTGCCGCCGATGGCCTCGATGGCCATCGGCGCGAAGACGGACAATACGGGCACGACCTCCGACACAGGCTACCCCGGCTTCTGGGACGGCATGATCGACGACGTTCGTTTGTATAATCGAGCGCTCAGCGCACTGGAAATCGCCGCGCTTACCGTCGGCGCCCCCGAAGTAACTGCGCTAAGCGGCAGCCGCGTGGTGATGGCGGGCATGGACGTTGAACTGACCGCCCGAAGTTTCGACCCGCTGGGCAACGGGATTGATGCCGTCAAGTTCTATCGGGACAACAATAACGATGGTGTTTTGGACGCCGGGGACATACTGCTGTACACCGACATCGACGGCACCGACGGTTGGACCTGGACCGACACGACCACCGCCGGGTTGACGCCGCGCGCCTACACGTATTTCGCCGAAGGAACGCTGGCCGGGGCCAGCGTGAACTACGTCGCAACCAGCGTCCTGGTCACCGAGGATAGGGCCATCCTGGATAACAAGAGTGACGCCTCCTACGCAGAAGAAGCAGGGGGCACTTGGGCCGAGGGTCAACTCCTTGGATCCTACGGTGGAACTTATCGCCAAGTCGCTCTCCCCTCAAGCACTTCAAACGCAACCTGGACGTTCACCGGTCTCGAACCGGACACCTACGATGTCTATGCAACGTACGTTGCCGCAACAGGTCATGCGCAGGCCCACTATGACATCTACGACGGAGACGTT
>CAYYOX010000516.1:0-5179 GCA_964473065.1 uncultured Planctomycetaceae bacterium
ACACCGATCTGCACGGCGGTGGCCGGGTCGAAGGCGTCGTAGGGGTGCCCTGGCGTGTCGATGCGGCCGGGGTAATAGACGCCGTCGTCGACCCCGGTCCAAAGACCTCCGCCGAGTTCGCCGTCGGCGAGGTTGCCGAACCAGATGCCGGCGCCCAAGTAGGTCCCCGCGTTGGGGCTCGGTGCTCCCGTGCCGCCGACGCCGGTCGATCCGTACGAGACCGGAATCGAGCCGCCTCCGACCTCGCCCAGCTCACCGCGAATACCGTATTCTTCGTCTGCGTCGCCTTCCATGATCGTTAGCGTTTCGTCACCCCAGACCGACTGGCCTGTGGCATTCGACCTCGGGCTGGTCCCTTCAACGGCGAGTGATCCGGCAAGGTAGGCGGTGGCGTCCACGTCGAAGCTGCCCTCCATGACAAGCTTGCCGTTCTGGTTGCCGGCGATGCCGACGTGCAAAGCGGCTTCGCTGGACTCCGCTTCGCCTTCGTCCATCTCGAGCACGCCAAAGACGGTCGCTACTGCCGAGCTATCGGCCGCTTTGATCGTCCCGCGAACAAAGACGCCGCTCTCCAATCGGGATCCGTTACCGAGGCTCACATCGGCCACATCGAGCGTTTTTTCTTCCAGAACCGTTAGAATCACACCGTCGTCTAGCGTGAGGTTCCCGAAGACGGCCTGCTCCTGATCGATATTCAAGTCGATCATAGACGAGGCGATGACCAATAGATCGGTATTGGGGATTTGCACTGCCCCTCCGCCGCCCGTATCGAAGGCAAAGCCGGTCAGTCCGGGATTTTCGCCGGTCAGCGGGTTGCTGGTCGCGATGACGACGTCGTCAAGGCCGGCAGGGATATCGAACACCTGATAGGTCTCCCGATCCGTCTCGGCGCCGAACGGAACATCGTGATGAACGGCACTGACGCTTTCGCCGACCGTGACGGTGATGTCCTCCTCAGATCGAACTTGCATGTCGTCGAACGAATCGAGCAGCAGCGTCAGTCGGAAGGGATCCGGGGTGGCGCGTTGGATCGTCAGCGTCAGCGTGCTGCCGGCGCCCACGCTCAGCGCGTGCGTGGCGTTCGTGAGCCCTCCGGCGGGATCGTCGATGACGCCCTTGTTCCCTGGGAAAGTGCCGCCGCCCCAGGCGCCCGGCGGATTGCTGATCGACGCGATGTAGCTCGGAAGACTCTCGAGATTGTTGGCGGGGTTGTACGGATTCGTATACCATGCTTCGGCGTACGAATAGATGAGGTAACCGTCCGTGCCGTAGACATTGTCGCCGTCGGCATCGAACGCCTTGGCCACGGTATCGGTTCGCCAGGACTGGCCGGTGTCCATGTCGACACCCAGATACAGCACGTCAGGGCTGGAACCGGTCGCGGTGAGCGTGCCGCCGTCGAGCGTTAGCTGGCGAGTCTCTGTCTCGCTGATCAGGTCTGACCCGCTTACGGCAAAGGTGTGACCCTCGTCGATACTGAACACCGCGTTACCCAGCATGAGGCGATCTCTAATACTCACGTCATTTCCGGCCGTACTGACCGTCCCGCCGGAAACGGTCATGTTTCCGACCGTGCTGGCCGTGCCGGAGAGGGTCACGCCGCCTTCGTTGACCAAAACACCGCCCGTTCCTGTGATGTTTCCGGCAACGTTCAGGCTGTAGCCGTCGGTGGTTCGCAACTCCAACACGCCGTTGCTTAGTTCCACGCCGTTGCCGCTGGCTTGACTGCCGAGGGTAACGGTCAAGTCACCGGCCACGCCTCCGCCGGCTGCCCCGGCCGTCAGTATGCTATTCTCGGTAACCACGACCGGGTTGTCGTAGGAGACGCTCCCGCCGGCGCTGGAGAGTACTGCCTCGCCGCCGCTTAGTTGCAGCGTGGCGCCGGCCAGTGGGTTGGAACCATGCACGCCGATCAGCCGGCCCTGCTGCACGTCGAATTTGGCGGCATCCAGGCCGACGTTTGCCTGGTCCAAGACCAGATCGCCCGCGCCCAGCTTGGAGATCGTTACCGGGGTAACCCCATCGGCGCTAATCACGCCAAGGTTGGTTGTTATCTGAGGATCGAAGCCTATGGCAGTGGTGCCGGCCGCAATGTTGGTTCCCCCCGAAAAACTGACCTGAGCCAGGCTATTTCCAGTCGTTATCAGCACGCCCGATTCCATCGTCAAACTGCCGAACGAGGCGGTGGAACCGACCTCCAGCGTGGAGGATGCGGTAACCGTCACGTCCAAATCGGTCAATTCCAGGGTCGGTATTTCTCCGCCGGGAGTCCCGTTGTCGAAGGCGAAGCCGGTCAGTCCGGGATTCTCGCCGGTCAGCGCGTTGTCGGTCACAACAACGATGTCGTCAATGCCGGCAGGAATATCGAACACCTGATAGGTCTCGTGATCCGTCTCGGCGCCGAACGGGACATCGTGGTGTACGGCACTAACGCTTGTGCCGACGATGACCGTGATGTCTTCTTCAGATCGAATTCGCGTGTCGTCGAACGAATCGAGCAACAGCGTCAGTCGGAATGCGTCCGGCGTGGCGCGCTGGATCGTCAGCGTCAGCGGACCTTCGGCGCCCGGGATGAGCGCGTGCGTGGCGTTTGTCAGGCCGCCAGGGTTCGACGGGTCGTCGATGAGGCCCTTGTTACCTGGATAATCGCCGCCGCCCCAGGCACCCGGCGGATTGCTGATCGACGCGATGTAGCTCGGCAGACTTTCGAGATTGTTCGCGGGATCGTACGGATTCGTATACCATCCATAGGCGTACGAATAGATGAGGTAACCATCCGTGCCGTAGACGTTGTCGGCGTCGCCATCGAGCGGCTTGGCCACGGTATCGGTTCGCCAGGACTGTCCGGTGTCGATGTCGACGCCCAGATACAGCACCTCAGCAGAAAGGGGAAGGGCTTCCAGGCTAAGCATGCCGCCCGCCAGCGTGACCGACGTGGATCCGCCCAGGGGATCTTGGCCGCCGGAACGCAACGTGCCGGCCTCGATCTGGAAGGTTGTGTCGGCGCCAATGACGTTGATCCCGGAAGTGTTGTCCAGCACCAAGGCGCCGGCGCCCTGCTTGATGAACGTGCCGCCGGCCATGGCGGTCAACTTGCTCACAGTCATATCAGCACCAATGTTTAGGGCCGCATCTCCCGCCGTGCTGAGGGCGTCGATGCTGCCGCCGCCGCCGGCGGCCAACGTGGCCCCTGCGCCGAGTTCCAGCGTGGTCCCTGCGGCGACGTTCACGGTCGTTCCGGCAGACAGCGTGGCGCCGGCGCCCAAGGTCGCCATGCCGCCGGCGCCGATGTCGACGCCGGCCAGGGCGTCAAGCCTGGCATTCGCGGCCAAGTCCAGCGCGACGCCGGGACCGAACGCGGCCGAACCGTAAACGGTCATCGTCCGGTCGCCTTCGATCGTGATCCCGCCGCTGCTCACATCCAGGCTTAGAATCTCGACATCTGCGGTGACGGTTACCATGTTGGTGTTGATTTGCGTGTTCGCGTAGCGGTTGGGCAGCTTGGTGACGGGATTGGCGGTCTCATCAACCCAGTGCGAATAGGGCGGGTCCGGAGGGGTAGCATAGAACGCACCCCACTCGGCGTCGCCCAGCCCGTCCCAGGCCAGCGTATACGGCACGACGCTTCCCGTGTCGAACGCAAAGCCTGTGATCCCGGGGCTGTCGGCCCCAACATGAGAGACCGAAATCAGCACGTCGTCCATTCCCTCAGGAATGTCGAATATCTGGTAGGCCTGATGGTCGTTGTCCGCACCAAACGGCACATCATGATGGACCGAGGCGAGACGGTCGCCAACCCAGATCGTAATGTCCTCTCGCGACTGGGACTGGCCGTCCTCGAACGGGTCGAGCAGCAGCGTCAGCCGGAAGGCTTCCGAAGAGGCGCGCTCGATCTTGAAATCTGCGCTCCCGCCGTGAATCCACTCCCACGCAAGGCCGTGCGTGGCGTTTGTGAGGCTGCCTGGGTTCAGCGGGTCGTCCATGACGCCCTTGTTTCCTCCTCCTTGAGGATCGCCGCCGCCCCAAGCGGAAGGCGGTTCGCTCACCGAGGCGATATACAAAGGAAGCTCCGAGAGGGTATTAATCGGGTCGTACGGGTCAGTCCATCCCGTAGCGAAGTACGAATAGAAGACGTAACCATCCGTGCCGTACACGTTGTCCCCGTCAACGTCCATCGGCTTGAATACGGAATCGGTCCGCCATCCGGCGTCCGTGGTGATGTCCGTGCCCGTGTGCGTCAAAAGGCCCGCCGGGATCACCGGATCAGACAACCCGCCCGGATCCGTTCCCGCGAAAAGCTCCTGCACCTGATTGGTCGTCAGGGCCTGGTCGAACACGGCCACTTCGTCGATCCAGCCCCTGTGGTGAGTGTCTGCCGTAGCGGCGTCCAACAATCGGGCGCCGATCGAGACGGGCAGATCCGAGTTGTTCAAAGCCGTGTCAATGCCAGCCCGCATTTCCCGCAGCACTCCATCGACGTACACCCGTTGATATTGATGGGCCCCGGTGCCGTCATACACGCCGACAACATGATGCCACGTGTCATCGGCCACCATGGAATCGGGAACGGTCGCATTCACATTATTCGGCGAGAACGTCAGCGCATCGTAGTAATACATGCGGCGGACTTCCCAAGACTGATCGCCGCCCTTGGTGATGAAGTTTTGCCAGTCGGCGTTCCACCCGAACTCCGTCTTGACCCAGAGAGAAACGGTCAGCGTGTCAGAGAAGTCGAAGGCCGACTCGTCGGCGACCTCTACGTAATCATCGATGCCGTCGAAGTACAGGGCGTTGCCGAATTGGCCGCCGGCAAAGGTTGCCGTCCCGCCTAAGAACGTGCCGTTATGCCCGTTCGCACTGTCGACCAGATCGCCGTCGAAACTCCAGTGGCTAACCAGCCCGGCCTGCGCCGAAGGGATCAGGACCAACGCCAAAACAACCATCCAGATAGAGCTTTTGACTGCATTCATCGCTTCGCCTCCAAAAAAAGTCGGGAACTGAACCGCTACCATCAGACCTACCCCCTCGCAAAATGGGCGAAGGGGTTAGGTCAGTCTGTCTGTTGTAAAGCCTCAAATCCGATCACGAAAAGGGGGCGGGATTCTTATTGCACAAAGCACCCTGCGGGTCGTTCCGATAAAAGACTCCCGTCCCCTTTTTTGGTCTAGTTCTTTCGTCG
>CAYYOX010000517.1:0-5160 GCA_964473065.1 uncultured Planctomycetaceae bacterium
GATCAACCGGGCTACGCCCAAGACGCAATCGGCGCTGTTGGAAGCCATGGAGGGGCCGGTGATCACGGTCTCGACCGAGACGTTCGAGCTGCCCGAGCCGTTCTTTGTCTTCGCCACGCAGAACCCGCTGGAGATGGAAGGCACCTTCCCGCTGCCGGAGCCGCAGTTGGACCGTTTCTTCTTCAAGTTGATCCTACCGCTGCCGAGCGTCGACCAGATCGAAGAGATCCTCCAGCGCACGACCGAAGGCCTGCCGCCGACCGTCCGGGCGGTGGTCGATGGGCAACGAATTCTCGACATGCGACAGATCGCCCGCAATGTGCCCATTTCGCGAGAGGTTCGGCGGTTGGGAATCGGCCTGATCGCGGCCACGCATCCCGACAGTGCGAAGGCGCCGGAGTCGGTGCGTCGGATGGTCAGCTACGGTTCGAGCCCGCGCGGGGCCCAGGCACTGGTGCTGGCGGCCAAGGTCCATTGCGTGGTCGCCGGTCGCGACGAAGTCTCGCGCGACGACCTGCAAGCGGTGGCCCATCCCGTACTAAGACACCGATTGATCCTCAACTTCGAGGGCCAAGCCGAGCAAGTTTCGCCCGACAAACTGATCGACGACCTAATCGCAAACGTCTTTACCTAAAACCCGTTTAGTGGCGTAATCGTTTCGTTTAGCGGTCGGGCTTGCCCGACGTTTTTTGAACCCACCCTCAACGGATCCATACCATGCCAACCTCCCGCACGGACCTGCTCCGCCGATTTCGCGGGCTAACGTTGGCCGCGGGACGTCCCAAAACATTACTCGGTGCGGGAACCGAAGTCGTCGCGCTACGCGACTACGCCCCTGGCGACGACTACCGCCATATCGACTGGATCCGTTGCGCCCGGCACGATGAACTGATGACCAAGGTTTTCGCGGGCGAGGAAGACCTGCGTGTCGATCTCCTGTTGGATTGTTCGCCCAGCATGGGGTTGGGACGGCCGAGCAAGTTTTCCTTGGCCCGGCAAATGGCGGCCATGCTCGGCTATGCGGCCTTGGAGCGGCTCGATCGGGTCAGCCTCACCGCCTTCTCCGACCGGATTGTCGACACGCTGGGGCCGATCCGCCATAAGCTGCGATTCGGCCGGCTTATGGGGTTCCTCGACGGGCTTGAATTGCACGGTTCGCGGACCGATCTGGTCGGGTGTGCCGAGCGTTTTGCCGCCCGACGCCAGCGGCCCGGGCCGTTGGTCGTGATCAGCGATCTTTACGACCGGCAAGGTTTCCGGCCGTGCTTCGATCTGTTGCGCCATCGCGGGTACGATCTGCGGGTGATTCATCTTACGGGTCGCCAAGAGGCCGAGCCGGGGCTATTGGGCGACATCGAACTGCTCGACGTGGAGCAAGGAACCACGCAGATGGTTACCGTGACCGAGCAGACGGCCCGGCGATACCGGCAGGCATTCGATCGGTTCTGCGGTTCGGTGCGAGATTATTGCCGTGGCCATGGGGTGCCGTTGGTGCAGTTGGCGTCCGACATGCCGGAGAACGAAGCCTTGGCGAAAGTGTTGGGGATCCGATGAGTTGGGCCAATCCATGGGCATTGTTGTGGGGACTGGCGGCGATTGTCGTCGTCGGTCTGTATTGGCGTTGCGCTCGGGCAGCGCGTGTGCCGACCGGGACCGACCCGATTTGGGCCGAGGTACTCGCCGAGCAGCCGATCCGCACGGCCTGGCAGCGATGGCGGCATGGCGTGTCGTTGGCCGCCCAGTTGGCCATTCTGGCGGCCATCGTCTTAGCCCTAGCCGGGCCACGGTTCTCGCCGCCCGAACAAATCGTACTCGTGCTGGACAACTCCTCGGAAGCGATGGCTGACCTGAAACAGAAGGCCAAAAAATGGATTGACACCGTTGGGCCCGGTGATCGGATGGCCCTGGTAACGGCCGGCGGAACGGCCAGCGTGCAGTGCAATTTGACGGGCGAACGAACCTTGATTGAAGAGCGCCTCGACGGGATCAAGCCCGCGGAAGGCCCGCCGCGGATCGAAGCAGCCCGTGTACTGGCCGGGAAATTGGCGACCGACGGCAAGACGATCGTGCTTGCAGCGGAAGACGGATCGGTCGCTACTCGCGCTGCGGAGCCTTGGCTGTGTTTGGTCGGTTTGGCCGTGCTGCTGTTGACCGTGGAATGGGGCCTCTATCAGCGACGGTGGATGAGCTGATATGGAACTGGAAATCACCCGACCCCTCTGGCTGTTTGCGTTGCTGGTGCTCTTGCCGGTGTTTTACTACGCCCGGCGGACGTTGGTTCAGCATGGGTTGGCACAACGGGCCGCTTCGCTCGGTCTGCGTGGTCTCGTGATTGCATTTCTCGTGTTGGCCGGCGCCGGGACGGCGATCCAAACACAGAGCCGGCAGCAATTCGTGCTCTTCGCCGTCGATTCCAGTCGAAGCATCACGGAAGAAGCACGTCGCAAGGCCGAGACGTTTGTCGCCGAAGCCCTCAGCCATGCGGGCTCGCATCTCTCGCTCACTCGACACTTCGCTGAAGAGTTAGGCGACCAGGCAAAAGGGAACCAGACGAATCTCGAAGCGGCCATTTCGGCAGCCGGGGCCCTCGTGCCGGCCGACTGCGTGCCGAAGTTGGTCCTGCTCTGCGACGGCAATCAAACGCTCGGCAACGCGCAGGCTGCCGCTCGGGCCTCGGCCATGCCGATCTTTACGGTCCCCCTGCCCGGCAGACCAACTCACGAAGTTTACATCGAGGCAATTCAAGTGCCCAAGGAAGTCCGCCAAGGCCAACCGTTTGACGTAGAGGTGATCGTTCATTCAACCTATTCAGGCAGCGGTGCGATCGAGCTGTTGGACGATGCCCGCCGCGAGATTGATCTGGTCGAGGGAGAGAACCGCCTCCGTTTTCCTTTCACCGCAAACCAACAGCCGCAGATGACGTTCACGGCAAGGCTGACCGGATTCAAGGACGCGTACCCGGAAAACAACGAGGCCCGGGCCGTGGTCTCGGTGTTGGGAAAGCCCCGCGTGCTGCTGGTCGATAGCCAAGTCGATCGGGCCGACGATTTGGCCAAGGCCCTTGAGCCTGAGCAGATTGACGTCGATGTGATCCCGCCGGACTCGATGCCGGTGCAGTTGCAGAAGTATCAGGTCGTGATTCTGTCGAACCTGCCGGCCACGCTGCTACCCACCGAACGGATGGAGGCGATTGGGCAGTACGTCGGCGAGCTCGGCGGCGGGTTGATCGTCGTTGGCGGCGATCGGGCGTTTACGGCCGGCGGCTATCGCGGCACGCTGCTGGAAAAGATCCTGCCGGTCGTCAGCGAGCCGACCAGGGATCGACCCAAACCGCGGTTGGCGATGGTGCTGCTGATCGATCGGTCGGCCTCGATGCAGGGTCGCGGCATCGAATTGGCCAAGCAGGCCATGCATCAGGCGGTCGAGAGTTTGGGGTCGGCCGATCAGGTGGGCATCCTGGCGTTTGATGACCGAAGTCAGTGGGTCAGTGAGATTCGGCTCTGTTCCGATCGCAATAAGCAGCGGCTGAGCGAGCAGATCGACACGATTCGCGTCGAAGTGGGTACCAATATGTTTCCCGCCATGGAACAGGCCTACTTGGCATTGCGCGAGGCCTACGCCGAGTTGAAACACATGATCGTGCTGAGCGACGGGCTGTCGCATCCGGGCGATTTTCATGCGTTGGCCGAAGAGATTCACACCGAGGGAATCACGATTTCCACGGTGGGCGTCGGCGACGAAGTGGTCGGCGTGCTGCTTCAAGAGATCGCGCGGCTTGGCGGCGGACATTACTATGCGTGCCGCGACGCGGCCGAAGTGCCGGATGTGTTTGCTATGGAGACCGTCCGCGCGGGTGAAGTGGGGGTCGTTGAAGGCCCGTTTTCTCCGCGAATCGTCGATCGCTCGAAATGGCCGGCCGAGTGGAGCGAAGGCGCCATGCCCTCGCTGCTGGGCTATGTGCAAACCCGCTTGAAGCCCGAGGCCCAACTCCTGCTGAGCGCCACGGACGACGACCCGCTGCTGGCTTACCAGCCTTACGGCCAGGGTGCGGCCGTCGCCTTCACTTCCGCACTGCACGGCCATTGGGCGGCCGCCTGGACCCGCTGGCCCGGGCGGGGACCGTTCTGGGGCCAGATTGTTCGCCAGGTGATGCGGCAAGGCGAATCGGTCGGCTTGGCCCAGAGCCGCATGACGGAAACCGACTACGCGGCCGAACTACAACTGCTGCCGAGCGATACGGACCTGCTGCGGTCGGTCGCCATGCTGAGCGGGGGCCAATTCGACCCGAAGGTCGCCGATATATTCGCCGAAAACGGTCAAAGCGTCCCCCGAACCGTGCCGCTGGGGCCCTATTTGCTGCTCGCCGCCGTGTTGCTGTGGCTGGTCGATTTAGTGCTGAAAAGGGTCGATTTTCCCGCAAAAAAGCACCCCAATGTGCCTGGGGGGCCACAAAACGCTTGACACCCGGGTGATAATCTGGGATACTTCAAGTAAGGATATTTGTCGTTTTTTCCGAACCTTATTGAGTCCTGCATTGTCAGTGTATGTGGGCGAAGCCGGTCATCGGCTTTGCTGGAATCAATAGTTATCGGGAAAACATCGTTTTTTGCCTTCCGCGCCCTGCGCGACAACACGAGGTGCTGCCATGCGTTGCCTAATCACATCCATCCGCATTACGACGAATCGTATCGGCTTGGAACTAGGCGGCCTTTTTACGGCTTTGCTGGCAGCTAGTTGTATGCGCGGACTCTTCTACGCGCGGATCTGGCTTGGATTAGCCGAGCTGTCGCCCGCCCACGTCCATGTGGGTGTTATGGGCGCGGCCCAAGTGCCGGGTTTCTTACATACCCGCGCCTTGAGGCCGCATCTGAGGCGGCGGCCGGTCGACTCCGGCGCGTGGCTCGGCAAACGCTAGGCTTGATCGCCTGCTGCTGAGTCGGTCACGACGCACTGGATCCGAACGGCCAAGCCGGCACTGCGGGCCGCGTTTCTTGCTCCGCATTTCGGCAAGCCGCCTCCTTAGCCACTTTCACCCCGAGTTTTCGTTTCGTTTTTCTGGAGATCCTATCATGCAACCTCAACCAACCACCATGAACTGCCAAGACACCGATCTGATTCAGACGGTCCGTGCCGCGCAGCGCGGCACGGACCGTCTGAATC
>CAYYOX010000518.1:0-5158 GCA_964473065.1 uncultured Planctomycetaceae bacterium
CAGAGCTCAAGACCGATTTTATCCTGCCGTACACTCGGTCGGGCATCCTTTGGGCCAAACAGGGAAATTTTGAAAAAGCCATCGAATTCTATAAAAAATCTTTAAATTCCGGTGATCAGGACTCTGTAACCCATTACAACTACGGCGCCAGTTTGATCAACCTGGGGAAGAAAGAAGAAGCGAGGAGTATTTTCGAAACATTGATCGATCAGGACCCAGATTATTCTGACGCTTACTACCAACTTGGAATCATCTACTTAAGTGCTGGTGAAACAGACAGAGCCATAGAGCTGCTCGAAACGTTTATAGCCAAAGATCCTGAAAACAACAAGGCACCTCAGACAAGAGAAATTCTAAAAACTCTAAAAGAGAAACTTAAAGAGGTTATTTCCAAGAAATCTGAGAAAAACGAGGAAAAAGCAAAACAACATTCTAAAGACGCTGAAGAAAAAGCGAGTAATGCGAAGACCGATAGCGAAAAGGAAAAATGGGAAGCAGTTTCAAATGTTTGGCGAGATGTTGCCGAAATGTTTAGAAAGGAAAACGAAGAACTGAAAAAACGAATTGATGAAATTGTAAATGAATCGGAGAAAGAAGCTAAAGAAAGTATAAGTAATTTAGGCTTGACGGTAGACTTTTTAGAGGAAGAAACACTGCTAATAATTGGAGAAAAACAAAAACAATTGCCAGGTCCAAAACAAAGTGAAACCGACATTGATGAGTAATATCGCTAACATAGCGCTGCACACGGACGGCAATTCCGCTGCGCTCCATTGCCGCCGGTGAGCTTGGTCGTTAGAAGAAAATATGAAAAATACTTGGGCATCGGGTAGCTTAGAATTATTAGGTCATGCTGAAGCACATATGGATGAAGAAACTGCTTTTGACAGGAGAATTGCCTTTATCAGCATAGACAACGCAGTAGAAATTGCTATTCGAACATTCTTGGGACTCCCTGCTAGGTACTTTCTTAGCACAAAACCTTCGCGAAAAGAAATTGATGCTGCATATAACAGTTTCCCTAGCCTTATCGATCTCCTGGTCAAGTACGCACCAAATCGGCTAGTTGGAATTGACCCAATGGATATAGAGTTCTATCACCGGTTGCGTAACAAATTGTATCATGATGGTACTGGACTCTCAGTTGATGAAAGCCATATATCAGCATATTTCACAATTGCGAAACTACTGTTATCAAAACTATTTGAAATAGAATATTTATCAACGTCATATGGTAAGGAACCATCACCAGAAGACTTACTGTTGATTTGGAATAGAATTGAAAAACAACTTGAAGAACTTTTTTACCTCGCTGGTATAGACGATGGAGGAACCTATAAATGGGAAGAAGCTTTGAACGAAAAAATACTAACTATGGACTTGATAAATCAACTCACTGAATTACGGATTGAAAGAAATATATTGATTCATTCTTCAAAAAAGATGACTAAAAAAGAGTTAAATTTTGTTCTAGAAAAAGCTCAAGATACTTTCATGGCCTTAGTTAATCAAGTAGGCAGACTTGAAGAATTACACAACATTTAATTACGTGGCAGAATTTAATTGAGACTTATCGAGCCACTTGCAAAAATACGGAATCTTGCCCCAAAGCGGCTCTTTCAGGAATCCTTGATTCTGACAATATCAATCGAATCAATAGGTTAACATTTTGGGGCGATTTCGAGGACCGGCAAAACGACGATTTTTGCAAGTGGCTCTATCATATTTAAATATACATTTTCTAACCATTGGGTCGAATTGACGCAAGTCGCGCCGCTGCGCTCTGCGACCTGTCCAACACACCCCAAAAGTTAGGCATCAGGAGGGCAAGCTTGGTTCTAAAGCATCCCAAACGAAAGCACCAACCTGGCGTGGACGAATATGGGCGGATTGAGCTGCATTATGCTTGTGCGGACTCCAATTCGAAACTCGTGGCCGACCTCCTTGCCCGAGGATCAAACCCGAATTCGCAAGACGATAACGGGTGGACGCCGCTCCATTTTGCAGCTCAAGCAAGTAGCCTCGATTGAGTCACTTTGCTCCTGCAAGCCGGGGCAGAAACAGACCTTCACGACTCATTCGGGAATGCCCCCCTATTCCGCGCGGTGTACGAATCACGCGGAGACGGCCGCATTATTGAAGCGTTGCGGCAAGCCGGCGCAAATCCAACTGACAAGAATCACGATGACATTTCGCCGTTAGACCTCGCTCGCACTATCAGTAATCACGATGTGGCACAATTCTTTTCAGACATCGACGATGGTGCCTAACACCTCATTCGGGCGGACCCGAGTCCGCGGCGCCCGTGGCCCTGGTCCGCTGAACTCGAAACGTTAGGCCCACCTTAACCAATGAGTCATCTATTGGACCCGCTCAACAACCGAGAAATCGCGGTTTATCTCTGGACTGTAGTTGGCTCGCTTGCAGTCCTACTGATTCCGGGGTGCAGGAGAAGCCTCCGGTCGATGTTGAGTATTGTCGTGAGTCCAAAGGTTCTTTTACCGTTCTTGCTCATGTTTGGGTATACGGCAGGCTGTGTTGTGGCGCTTCAGAAACTGCATCTCTGGGATCCTAGCTTGCTGAGAGATACCGTTCTGTGGGCTTGTTCCGCCGGTGTGCTCATGTTGTTCAACGCCTTGAGTCAGCGAGGAAATGAGCGTTTTTTCAAAGACACTGCCACCGATGCCGTGATGCTGATAGTGGTTGTTGAGTTTATAGCGAACGTATACGTGTTCCCGCTCGCTGTTGAACTAATCGCCGTGCCTTTGATCGTTTTTCTCAGCATGATGAAAGCCGTTGCCGAACTCGATCCGAAGAATCGCCCGGCAGATGTCCTCTTGGGCTGGATCCTAGCGCTGTATGGACTCTCGGCCTTAGCCATTTCGGGTGTGCGTGTAGTTGCCAATTTCTCAGACGCCCTTACTCTTGAAGCAGCACGAGGATTCCTGCTTCCGATTCTCTTGACGATCCTGTTGATCCCCTTTGCGTACTTTTTTGCATTGGTTTCGGCCTATGAACTGGCCTTCTTGGGTCTGAAAAGAACGATCGAAGATCCGGTACTCCGAAGGTATGCCAAATTCAAGCTCCTTCTTCGGTTCCACCTGAACCTCGGTGGAGTGAGAAATTGGACTAGCAGCGGTAACCCGTTTACGGTCAGCACGAGGGAAGAGGTTAGGCGAATGATTCGCGAAGTACCATTGATCTGGAGCGACCGGGCCTAACATGCCGTTGAAACGGACTTTAACTCTTGTCGACTACCTTGCTAGTCGCCGCCCTTCGGGCGTCGGCAATGTAGGCGCCAAGTCCCGGCCCTTGGCCGGGAACGTTCAATCCGCTTGCCTAACACGGGCGTTAGGCGGAATTCTCTGAACGTGTACCACCATCTCGGCTATTTCAGAGCCACAAGGAGATTGTGAATATGCAAGCTCCGCGATTCGAAATGTCGATCCGGAGATGGCAGCATTTCGGGGGATCACTGCTGAGGAGGAGTCAGCTACAGCCGTCTTTCTGTCGCTAAAGCGGCTCAGATATCCGGAAGCGCGCCGCCTCTTGCACAAGAATCATGGGTTCAAGAACGCTCTCGCCCCATTTCTGAGTTCAGCTCTTGCTGCACTTTCGCAGGTTCCATTGGAGACGTTCCGAGCCACGTTGCTCATGGTCGAACACTCCGGGCGAAAGGCGATCCAAATCCAATGGCGGCTTCCAGGAATCCCTGAGAACCACTATTTGGAATCCTCCGCTCCGCTTCATTTTTCCCTAAAAGAGGGGCCCACAGGTGGAGAGAACACACCAATCGATTTCCGAGAACAACTGGCGCAGCTCGCGGCGCATGTGAATCGTGCCAACATAGTCGACTATCTCGAGGAGCGGGCCAACCTTCGCAATCGCCTCTTGTACGCCGGGTCCGAAGGCTATCCCTCCATTTCGGGTGACATGGATCAGGGCTTCAATGAGTTTCAGGCAAGGGTATTCCGCAACCTCCGACTACTCCTGATGATCGATCCGTACCGGAAACACAAACTGTTGGTTTCGCATGCGCTCGTGGTATTCCTGGATCTTGCAGAGGCGGCCCGAGAAGGTGTCAAGTTCGAATGATGCCTAACACCTCGCTCCAGCGGACCCGGTCCCGCGCTGCGCCCGGGACCGGTCCGCTGAACTCGAGGACGTTGGGTGCCACGCAGCAGCATGCGCTTGGCAAGAGAGATGCTTAGAGTTGATCTCGCCGCGCAGGCCGATTTTCTCGAGATTGCACGCTTAGATCGATCGGCGTGGGGTGCTCACGGACATGGTCTGCGGGTTCCTGACGGTGATCACGCTTGGCGTATCTGGGTTGAGTACGCGATTGTCGTCTGTTCGAGATGGGGCAATCGGATCATTGGCGTAGCGGTCGCCTTCCCGTGCACTCAGGGAGATCTGTACTGCATACACAAAATATTCGTTGAACGGGAACGCCGAGGCCAAGGAGTTGGCACTCGGCTGATGCGACGACTACTCGATGAGCTGGACGTCCTAGGAGTGGATATCATTCTCACTGTGGACCCTGCGCACGTCGCGGCGGTCGGCTTCTACCGAAGCTTCGGCTTCTCAATCCAGGGACACTTCCCGGATTATTACGGCACAGGAGAACATCGACTGCTACTCCTCCGGAAACGCCCATCAGCGAAAGGGGTTTAGCGATGCGGTCGGTTCTCATAGCCGTTGGAGCGTTCATTGTCCTCAATATCGCCACCTACATCCTGGAGAAGTTCCTGGACTCGACGTTCCTGCGGAAGGTCCCCAATCTCATTCAGATCATCGTCACGCGAGTCAAGGTGAGTCGCTCCAAGAGACGCGCTAGCGCCTTACCGTTCCTCGCCCGTGCCGAGCCGACGGATATCGGGTCATTACTTCGACGCACAGATGTGGGGTTTGCGCGGAAGCCGCTCAATGATCTCCAGTTCCAGGGCATGCTGGAGACGATCTACGTTCTCCTTCGTCTGGATCAGCTTGATGCCTCAGGCGGATACAGCCGATCTGGTGTGAATACGTTCTATCCGCTCATGGGTGTGCCCTCTTAGCAGATAACCGACATCATGCGGCGTGAAGGAGGCATAACTGCACCGCGCTGCGTCCTGCGGGGGCTGCGGAGATTCTGTCACGGTTTCAGGACGCAGGGACG
>CAYYOX010000519.1:0-5139 GCA_964473065.1 uncultured Planctomycetaceae bacterium
TGGTCGTACTGTGCCAAGTGTTGAGGTAGTCGACCTCGTCTTCGATCACGTGGGGAACATACAAAGGGTCATCCGGCGGCGGCGTATCGGGCCGTTGTAGTTGGATTCGCTCGCCCGTGTCGCTTAAGGTGTCGTTGGGATTACCCAGAACGACCACCTCCGACCCGATGGCGTACTCGGCGCGAAACGCATCCAGCTTGACCGAATCACCCGGATCGAACGAGACGATGACCAGGGCCTGTTGCGCATCCAGCATCGTGCCCGGGGCGAAGTCGTAGTCGAAACCTTTGCGAAGTCGCCAGCCGGTCAGATTGACCGGCCCCGCCGTCGCGTTGTAGATCTCGATGAATTCCAAGTGGTCCGGAATATCGTCGCCCGACGGGTTGTACATCACTTCGCTGATCACGACCTCTTGCGGCGAACGGGGACCGCTGTTTTCTTCGTCGGGCGTGAAGTTGGTCATTGGGTAAAGATCGCCCGTGCCGTCGGGCCAGCGACCGAACGACTCGCCTTGCAGAGCGCCGCCGAACTCAACGTGATCGACGAATCTCAGCGACGTGCCGTCGCCGGGATCCATCAGCAACCACACGTCATCACCGCGGGAACCGCTCAACGCGAAATCCTTGGCCCCCGTGCCGCCGAACTCGGTCTGCTGGTCGACCGTAAACGTCTGTCCCTGGTAGTGGCCTTCGTAAAAGGTGACGTAGCCATACGCCGGGATGGTCGTGTTCGTGGGAATCTGGAACTTGAAGAAATCGTCGCTATCATCGCTTAGCCACCAGCCGTCGAGCACCACGTCGGTATCGGTTGGGTTGTACAACTCGATCGCATCAACCAAGGGATCATCGCTGTGCGAAAGAATCTCGTTGACAACGATGCCGTCATACGGTCCCAAGCCGGCGGCGCCCGGTGTGCCCAGGTATTCGCTGCTGGAGCGCCAATTGGCCGGGTCGTTGTAATCGCCGCTGCGGTCGATGACTTCGAGCGAACTGCCATTGCCATCGGCCCGGTCGGGCCAACCGGCCGCCTTGGAATCGCCATACGCGAAATCGAGGATCGGTCCGCCCAGGAGGTCTTTCAACGTAATCCGCTCGCCGCCGTTGCTAAGTCCGCCGAGGTATTGCCCGGCCACATTTTGGCTGGCGCCGTAGCGGAACTCGAAGGCGTCGCTACTGCGCACCAGCACGACAAACTCACCCGGACTCAACTCGATCAGACCACTGCCGGTGAAGTCGAATTGAATTCCTTCGGGCAGTTCGACAAACCGCGATCCGGTCAGATTGATCGGTGTGCCGCCGATGTTCTGCAGTTCGACGAACTCGAAATCGTCGTTGTTGAGAAACCCTGCGGCGATCTCGGCCGGAGTCGGATCGGGTGGATTGTAGTTCAGCTCGGTAATGGCCAGATTGCCCGTGGCCGCCAGTGGAACAATAGAGAACGTGCCTTTCGTGGCTCCACTCCATTGCCCGGCGTTTAGGGCACGCGCGATCACTTGCGCGGTGTCGTCAAGCGTTATGGGTCCCGTGTAGAGGAGGGCGTTTGGGGAGATTCCGCCGCCGGAGACCCGCGGATCGGTCCCGTCGGTCGTGTAGTAGATACTGCCGGCCGGCGCGGTCATACCCAGCACGAATCCGGGAGAAATGTATCCGCTTTGTTGATCGAATTGCACGCCGGAAACGAATTGCCCATCGATCGCATTGACGCGACTGCCGAGCCAATTCTTCATGGAATCGAGCCTGGCAACCCAATTACCGATCCCGTGACGGACCGCCACTTCATTGGTGATCTCGGCGGCCTGCCGGTCGATGATGGCTTCGATGTTGGCCGTGGACAACTCGCCGCGCCGCAACTCCTGCCAGCGGTCGAGGTACCTCTGCTGGAATTCGGGATCCTCGAACAATCTGCCGTACCAGAGCCGACCTGCGTTCTTCTTCAAGTCGTTAGTGGCACTGCCGCTGACGTCGTAGGCCAAATCGTAATCCCAGACCGGCCCCATCTTGAGCTTCTCGGTCGGCGACTGCTTGTAGGCCCACATGCTGATCAACAGCCCGTCGCCGTTCTTCGTGATGTTGTGCAGAATGAAGTAGTCGATAAAGCTGTCCACATCGAGATACTTGGCGTAGCCGATCTCGGGATCGGCAAAGTCGGGGCCGTACAAGGCGTCTTCGAACTCGACGAACCAATCCTCGATGGTTGCCCGCTGCACCGGGTTGATCTCATAGCCGCCGGGCGAGGAGAAATTGAAGAAGGCGTTCCATTGCTGCGGCTCGTCGTCGCCGACTCCCGACTGGTTGGGCGGCGTCTGCAAGACGCGATTCCGGCCAGCCGTGTGAAAGTGTTGGGGCACTCCGCCGCCAATCGGTTGCGCGTCTATGCGGTTGATGTCGATCATCCACCCGCCTTGCGTTCCGTCCTCCGAAAGCGGCTCGAAATCGATGCGGTTCTCGTCCCGCTTGACCTTCTCCATCAGGACGTAGACGCCCGCGTGATCGTTCATCGACAGCGATCCGCCGTCGGTGTGGATGAAGGCCTCGACAAACTGGGTTCGCACCGCGTATTGCCCGATCTCATTGCTCAGCTCGAAGATGAACGTGTTGGAAAGCATCGTCTTGTCGTACGAGCTGTTGGGCCCGTACAGAATCCAGTCGGACTCCTTGGGCATACCGAACGGCGTGATCGCACGTTCCTGGTCGTTTTCGTCCCAGGCCTCGACCGAATAGGCCGGATGAGCAAACGACGAAGAAAACGCGCCGCGCACCCGAATCCCGATTCGCGTCGTCAGGTCGGCCGCAGCGGCCAAGGAACTCTCGCCGCCGGCAGGCTCGAAGAGCGACATCACGGCCGCCTGCCGGGGAACTTGGGTCACGCCGCTGCCATCGGCGCTCCAACCCTTGTTGGGGATCAATCCGCCGGTGAAGTTCTCGATCACCATCAACGGCAGTGAAGAGGAAAAGCCCTGCACGTCGGCGCCCAGGTGAAGATAGCTCTCGCCGTGGATCGGTCCGGGCGCCATGCCGTGCTGAAGCACCCGAGCCCGTACGTGGGTGGTGGTGTCGATCGCAATCGGTGCGGAGTAAACGGCCGATGTCTCGGTGGGAACCGATCCGTCGAGCGTGTAGTAGATTGTCGCCCCCGGTGCATCGGGTGTTAGTTGCAATAGAAAAGAGTCTGTGAAACTGCCGCCGGGCTGCGAAAAGGCGACCTCCGTCTGAATCAGCCCCTCGAATCCCTCGCCATTGGCGGCGCCGGGCGTCGGATCGAGGAAGTACAACTGACTGCTCTGCGGCGCCGCTTCGGCCGTCAGCTCGGTGGCGATCAGGAAATCATCATCGCCGGCCGAGACGTTCAAACCATGAACGGCCAACACGTTCTCGCCGGGGACGAGCAGATTCAAGTGTGCCGAGATGTCGATCTCCTCGAACAGGCCCACTTGATCGTTCGCTCGGGCCACGGTGGCCTCGGAATTGTAGGCCGGCGAAACGGGCGCATTGCGCTGGGCCACCGGCGTGCCGTTTAGGTACGCGATAAACCCGTCGTCGTATTGCATCCGCAGCGTAAGCCGGTCGAACTGGTCGGTTGGGTCGACGTCGAACGGCTGGCGAAGGTAGATCGATGCGTTCTGGCCGAGCATCGAACTTTCCACGTCGGTTTGGATCAAATTCGGATCGAAACCCTCGGGCGTTCCGCTTTCGAGGATCGTCAGATCATCGTAGATCCCGTCGCCGCCGCTCCAACCGGACCGCGTCACGCCGACCTGATCGATCGTAGCGCCGACATCGGCCGCCGAGAGCGTTTGGCTGGTCGTGAAAACATTGGCCGGATTGTTGCCGTCGGTGATCGTTACGTCGACGTTCCAATTGCCCCCATTGGGCGTGACCTCGACTTCGAACTCGTGCAACACGCCGGTGGCCGGAGTGAAGCCGATGTTCTGGTTCGACGTGATGTTGGAATCGTCGTTGCGGCCGAAGCGAAAAGCCCCGCCGCCATAGCCCGGGTGAAACACGATCTTGGCGTTGCCGATTACCAGTCCCACGTTGAAGCTGCCGACGCCGCCGCTGAGGCTTCCCACTCCCGCGTTGAGGCGAAACCCGCCGTCGGGCACGTCGGTTGTTACGGCTCGCGAGTTGGCCACGCCGCTGAGGTTTTGTATGTGCAGCATCCCACCGGATACAAAGGCCGTGTCGTTGCCATCCAGCACGGTCGACCACTGCGGATAGGCGCCACCGGGAAAGGGCGTCGCGGCCGTGTCGAACGACTCGGAAAACTGAGACCCCGCTTGATAGCCGATCCCCGTTATCGTCGACGCTGTGCCGCTGAAGGTCGAGTCGTTGAAGCCGACTTCGGTCCAGTCGGTTCCCCACGCATTGTTGCCATTCGTAGGAACCCGATAGCGAATCGGATCACCCGCGGCCACGAATCGTTCGATGTCCTGTCCCAGACCGTAGGAAACATCGGTGAACTGTTGCGGATAGAAGTCGTACGCATGGGCGACGGTTCCGCCCGGTTCGACCAACGCCAAGTATTCGCCGTCGCCGTCGAGTTGGAAGTTCGTGTGCAACTCGGAATTCGGATCGGTGCGGTTGTTACCCGAGGCAAACACCAGCATGTAACCACCCGGCTGCACGGTAACGTCGGGAAAGGCCCAGCGAGTGAGATTCGTTGCGTCGTCGGTCAAGTGCCATCCGTCGAGGTCCAACGGCCCAGCGGTCGGGTTGTGGATCTCGATCCAATCCGAGGCGTTGCCGTCCTCGTCAGCCAGCGTGCCGTCGTTGCTCGCCATCAACTCGCTGATCACCGGCCCGACGGCCAGCAAGGCTGCTGCTCCAACGGTTCGAAGCGAAGCGGCCTGCTCCGCGCGTGAGTGCGGGCGGCCTTGGTCCGATTGTGCAAGAGAGTAGTTCGTCCGGCCATAGTGTTTCCGATTCGCTGATGCATTGCGGCAGTCTCGCTGCGGACTCCCAATTCTTCTATTGTGCCAGAAAACGTGCCGCTTTGCCAATCATTGTCCTGGGATCACGATGGCGGCCGCAAGAAAAGCCCCCCCCCTCGATTCGTGGGGTCGGTGTTGAAGAGAAGAGGGGCTAAGAACTTGTAAAGGAATTACTTCCGGAATTCGTTTAGCCGCCGGCACGGCGGTGA
>CAYYOX010000520.1:0-5131 GCA_964473065.1 uncultured Planctomycetaceae bacterium
GGTATGTGTTGTCGCCTCCGCCTTGCAGACCGGCCGGGTTGGCGAATCGTGCCACGGCCACTTGTCCCAGGTCGCGGGAAAGCCCGTCGCTGAAACGGCCCGAGATCCGACCGTCGCCGCTGACCTCGATGTTCAGCAGCGTGGCGGTCGTGCCGTCGTCGCTCTTGGCTTGCATACTCGAAGGGATCTGCAAGGTCGTCAGTTCGGCCGTTTGCAGGCGGAACTGGTCGTCGACGCCGTAACCCATGACGCGCCCGCCGCCGGAGCTGATGAGTTCGCCGTCGGCGTTGAGTCCGAAGTTGCCGTCGCGGGTGTAGGAGCGTTCGCCTTCGGAGCCTTGCAGAATGAAGAGCCCTTCGCCTTCGATGGCCATTTGCGTCGCAGACCCGCCGATTTCGAGCGATCCTTGCGAGAAGTCGCGCGACATGCCGGCCATCCGCACGCCATTGCCGACCTGAACCGGATTGGCGCCGCCGGAAGTTGCCGAAGACGCGGCGCCTAAGCTGGAGGTTTGCGGTTTAAGCGAAGCGTAGGACGGTCGCGATGCCTTGAAGCCGGGCGTCTGCGAGTTGGCCATGTTGTTGCCAACCACACCGATGGCCGACTGAGCGGCCGTCATGCCCGACAGGGCCGTTTGCAATACGGATCGAAGACTCATCGCGAGGATCGCACCAAGAGAAGCGTGAACGCAAGTTGGGCCGAGAAGGCCCTCCGTTGAAAGTATAGCTTACGCCTAGCCTTTCGTGGCGGTCGGTCGGATTGTGCGGAATTCAGGGCTGATTCCGATTCCCATCAACTTACGCACCCCCCGTTGATGTTATTTGCATTTTTTTTTCGATTCCTTTGCCATTCTTCGCGATTTATGTTATACTTCACTATAGGTGCCATGTCTCCTGTCGGATGTTCTCGGTGGGGTCTGGCTTTATTCCGCCCGTCGTATCGCGTGGTTCACTAGATAACTGGGAGGGGTGACCAATGTCCGAGCAAACGCATTTCGGTACAAGGCTGCGCGTCGAGCCGCTTGAACAGCGTCTGCTGTTGGCCGGCAACGTGATGGCCGATTTGATTGACGGCCAGTTGACCATCACCGGCGACGATTGGGCCAACGCAATCGCCATTGTCGGCGGCCCCGATGGATCCCACTTGGTCAGGAGTAGCACAGACTACCGTATCGAGCAGGCGCCTTCGACACGTATCAATGGCGAGGACGGCCCGGCCGTTTTCTACGGTGTCCAGAGTATCAGAGTTTCCACCGGCGGCGGAGACGATATTGTATACCTTGCCGGGCTATCTCTTGTGGAACCAGGGTACTCGCCAGGCGCTGGTCCCCATTTCAACTTGGTGATTTCAGGGAACCTGTCAATCGAGACCGGGGACGGCAACGATGCGGTCCTATTCACCGGCGCAGGTGAAAACACGCAGGTAGGCGGCGACCTGACGATCAGCACCGGCTCTGGAGACGATACGATTTCTGCCAGCGAAATGGTAGCCGTCGCAGGCAATTGGACAATCATGACAGGATCTGGAAGCGACAGTATCGAGTCCTCTCTTGCGAGGATTGGAGGCAGCTTGGCAATCGATACGGGCTCTGAGAATGACAGCGTCACGCTCATCAGAGTAAACGTTGGCAATGACTTGATTCTCGACACAGACGCCGGAGACGACAGCATCAGGCTAAACTCAGTCAACGTTGGCAATGACTTGATTGTCGATACTGGAGAAGGTAACGACAGACTGAGAGCCGTAGGGAACGTGGTTGAGGGAACCGCCTACTTCTACTACAGTCTCTGGACCGATACGGTGAATGGTGATCTCGAAGACGTCAACGACTTTGGTGATCTGGTGGTCGAAGATTCGAGAGATGTCGAACCGCCGATCACAATTCCCGAGCCCGGGATCTTGGCCAGCAACGTGACGGCCGAGTTGATTGACGGCGAGTTGATCATCACCGGTGACGATCTGGCCAACGCAATCATGATCAGGGTGGATGCCGAGGGGACGTGTTGGGTCATGCCATTGCCCGACGACGGCAATTCGGATGCCGCAACCACTCTAATCAACGGGCAAGTGGAGGCCGCCGGCTTCATCGGCGTCCATTCAATCACGGTCAACTTGCATGGCGGCGATGACACCCTAAACGTTCATGATTCGGAATGGCCCGGCGGTATGCCGCGGGGCCGCGACCTGATCCTTTCGGGCGGCTTGACCCTTAACATGGGTGACGGGAACGACACGATTCGATTCGTGGGTCAAGGACAACGGATCGTTATCGGCGGTGATCTGATGATCGACACCGGAGCCGGCGACGATTCGATCGAAGTCCGTTCCTTCATGACGTCTGTCGGCGGTGATGTTCACGTAGTTACCGGGGCTGGGGAAGATTATGTAACGGGCGACCACATTACCGTTGCAGGTGATCTTTTCGTCGATTCGGGGACCGAGAGTGACACAGTCGCGTTCTACTGGGCTACCATTAACGGCAGTGTGACCGTTGATACGTTCCACGGGGATGATGGAGTAACGTTTCTCTGGTCGAATATCGGTGGGAGCATGACGGTCGATACGGGTGACGGTAAGGGTCGAGTCCGATTCTCAGGCGTGTCTGTCGCAGTCGATACGGCGATCAATACGGGTTCGGGCGACGATTATGTCAAAGTCTCCCGAAGCGATGGCGGCAGCCTTGCAATCGACACGGGCGACGGCGCCGATGTCGCGACGATTTCTAAGGTCGAAATCAATCGCAGTCTGGTGGTCGACCTGGGAGGCGGTGAGGATCTGTTGACTGCCGTGGACAACGTCGTGGGCGAATTGGCCCACTTCCAGGGCGGACTGGGGCCCGATATGATCAACGAAGATCTCGAAGAGGCCAACGATTTTGCGGAACTGTTGGTTGAAGGGTTTGGAGAGGCCGAAATCGAGCCGGATCCCGAGCCTGAACCGGCGCCCCAAATCGGCGCCGATACGCTCAGTGCGATCAGTGACGCGATCGTTGCCGAGTCCGTCCGCCAGGAAGCGAGCGATTCGTCTACCTCCCAACGCAACGGAAAGAAGCTCACGCAGTTTAGCCTGATGATGCTCGACGAATAGGCCGCTTGCGGCTTTGCACCTCTTCTCGGGGTTGACCGCAAAACAACTCGATCCCTATCGGTCGCAGCGTTTCACGCGCCTTGCCCATTCTTCGTCTTTGCCCGAGCTGCGCGGCGGCGGTCGGTCTCTTTCAGGAGGATCTTGCGCAGTCGGATTGTGGTCGGCGTGATCTCGACCAGTTCGTCCGATTCGATGAACTCCAAGGCTTCCTCGAGCGAGAGGCGTCGGGCCGGTTTCAGTAGAATGTTGCGGTCGGTCCCGGCGGCGCGGATGTTGGTGAGCTTCTTCTCCTTGGTCGGGTTGACGTCCATGTCGCCGCTGCGGCTGTTCTCGCCCACGATCATGCCCTCGTAGACGACATCGCCCGGCGCCACGTGTAACTCGCTGCGCTGTTGGAGCGTGTCCAATGCAAAAGCGACCACCTTGCCCGGCGTCATCGACACCAGCACGCCGGTCGAACGGCCGGGGATCGACTGCTCCTTGGGCTTGTAGGCTTCGAACCGATGATGGATCACGGCCGTCCCCTGCGTCGCGTTCAGCAGCCGCATCCGCAGTCCGATCAGCCCTCGGGCGGGGATCGAGAAGGTCATGTGCGTGTAGTCGTCACGGCAGGTCATGTCGGTCAATTGGCCGCGTCGGGCGCCGACCATTTCCATGACCGGGCCCGTCTGGTTGTCGGGCACTTCGACCACGAGCGTCTCGAACGGCTCCTCGACCACGCCCTCGCGCCGTCGGAAAATTACTTCCGGCTTGCCGACCGATAGCTCGTACGATTCGCGACGCATGGTCTCGATCAGCACGCCGAGGTGCAGCACGCCGCGGCCCGAGACGGCAAACTGTTCGGTGCCGGGGATCGGTTCGACGCGCAGCGCAACGTTCCGCTCCAGCTCGCGCATGAGGCGATCGCGGAGGTGGGTGTTGGTCACATACTTCCCGTCGCGTCCGGCCAAGGGTGAACTGTTGATGCCGAACGTCATCCGCAAGGTCGGCGCGTCGACGCTCACGCGAGGCAACGCCCGGGGTGCTTGGGTCGAGCAGATCGTATCGCCGATCTCGACGTCACCCATCCCGACCACGGCCACGATATCGCCCGCATCGGCCTCGTGGACTTCGTTGCGGCCGAGGTTGTCGAACGTATAGACCGAGGCGACCTTGCCGGGCATAGTACGGTCGTCGGCCTGCATCAATACGACGCTTTGCCCCTTGCGGATCGACCCCGCCCGGACGCGGCCGATCGCGATGCGGCCCACGTAATCCGACCAGTCCAACGTGGTGACCAGCATCTGCAGCGGCTCGCCGACATCGACCGCCGGGGCGGGGATCTCTTTGAGGATCATATCCATCAGCGGCCGGATCGTGTCGCCGCGCACGTCGGGATCGTGGGTGGCGAAACCTTCCTTCGAGCTGGCAAACAGGAACGGAAAATCGGCCAGCGAATCGTCGGCCCCGAGTTGCAGGAACAGGTCGAGCACTTCGTCGACCACTTCGTGCGGCCGGGCGTCGCTGCGGTCGATCTTATTGATGACCACGATCGGACGCAGGCCCTCCTCGAACGCTTTGCTCAACACGAACCGCGTTTGCGGCATGGGCCCTTCAGCCGCATCGACCAGCACCAGGCATCCGTCGGCCATCCGCAACACCCGCTCGACCTCACCCCCGAAATCGGCATGGCCCGGCGTGTCGATGATGTTGATTTTCACGCCCTCGTACAGCAGGGCGATGTTCTTAGCCAGGATCGTGATCCCACGTTCCCGTTCCAGGTCGTTGGTATCGAGAATCTGCTCACCCAAAAGCTGCGACTCGCGGAACTGCCCGCTCTCGCGCAGCATACAGTCGACCAGCGTCGTCTTCCCATGATCAACGTGGGCAATGATAGCAATGTTTCGTAGGTCGTCGCGTCGTTCGGGCATGGGGGGACTCTATGAGGTGGGGTCCAGACAATGGCAACCCGTCATCATACCCCAGGCAAAAGCGCCCCGTCAAGGGCCGCGAGGGCAGAAAGCAGGGTGGGCTTCGCCCACCAAAAACCGCTGGAAGACCCGCA
>CAYYOX010000521.1:0-3566 GCA_964473065.1 uncultured Planctomycetaceae bacterium
GAGCCCCGTCGTTGTCGCTGCCCACGTACGAACGGGAGTGGCCGATCCCGTCGGACCTTCGTTCCCCTGCCGAATTGAGTGTGTCTTCAAACGCGCCGTCCCAGATTGGGCTGAAACCGGGAACCTGAATCGGCAGCCCCGGAACATGAGTGGGCGCCGGATCGTCCGGATTGTAATTCGGGTTGCCGCCGTCGAAGTTGGGGTGATCTTCCGGCAGCGGGCGGAGGATGATCTTCCGCTTCAGCCGAACGATTGCTTCGGCAATGTACGCCGAACACGGATCGTCGCCCGAGTCGTCAGGCTGCAAAACCCTATCGGCGCCATACGGCTCAAAGAACGCAACCCATATGTTATTCACCGCGTCCCAGTCGCTCGGGTCGATGCCAAATCCTGCCGGATTGTCGAACAGTTGCTTCCTCCAGAAGCTCACCAGCGCCGGGCGATGCAGCGACGGGATCGTAGCCAGGACGTTCTCGGGCGCGGCGGGATTGGGAATCAGGGCCCCCAGCAGCATGTTTTGGTAGTCGACCGCGTCGTAGTCCTCGTTGGCAAGGATCGGGGGAGGCTGCAGCCGATTGTCATCGACAGTATTGATATCACCGTCCGGGCCCGGCAGCCAGACCCCTTCGAGCCAGTTGTCGTATTTCCGCCTCGACAAAAACGGACGAGGCAGCAGCGCCAGCGGCAAACCATTTACGTCGCGCACATCCATCTCACCGCTATACTGATTGAACCCGAGT
The DNA here is from genome assembly GCA_964473065.1 of uncultured Planctomycetaceae bacterium. Lineage (GTDB taxonomy): Bacteria > Planctomycetota > Planctomycetia > Pirellulales > Thermoguttaceae > CAYYOX01. Next base: position 741 of record CAYYOX010000521.1, read on the forward strand.
CCCGGACCGCTGAACGCCATGCCGTTGATTACGAACTGATCGTTCGGCCGCAGGTCGTCGGTGTCCAGCATGGCAAACGTGGTCGGATCGTTGTCGTTCCCGATCCAACCGTTGGGACCTAACGGAAGAAGTCCTTCGGCCACTGCCTGTATTCGCCAGACGGGACCGATATAATCGAGAGTGCCATCTCCGTTCCCCTCGATCTCCCACAACAGCGGGTCAGAATTACTCTTGAAGACCTGTCGGTAGGCGACAATCCGTGTGCTCACTCCGGCACACGTGCCGCTGGTAATCGTAAGCACCCGGCCGGGAAGCAGATGCGGTTGGGCCAACAAAGGCTCGTTCGCGGTGAGGGGATCGGGAATCGTAAACTCGAAGATCTGGCCGCCGGCGATCAGTGTCGGTCGCGTGGCATCAATATCACTCGGGTGGAGTTCCACCCAGCCTCCGACCGACTCGTTGCCATAAATATCTTCCAGCAGGCTATGCGGCTGCAGGACGGAGGCTGGGTTGTTGCTGCCGCGGAGGACTGCCAGGGCGATTTGGTGGAGTTGTTCGTCGGGTGGGTCGGCGTATTGCTCGAGCCGCTCGACCGTTTTGGCACCGCGGCGCGCATGGCCCGTGACGACCACAAACGCCACGGCTATCAACCCGAACATAGCCAAAAGCCCCAAAACCACCAGCAGCAACACGCCGCGTCGGGTACGTCTATGCAAAGTTTTCATCTTAGGTTTCCTCACCAAAAAAACGTCCGCTTGCCCTGTTTCTTGTAGAGGTCAGAAGACTGCGGCAAACCTGTTTCCAGCGTTCTATCCACTAACCACTACCCACTACCCACTTCTTTACTGTCCCCATGTCAAACTTCGATCCAATTCAACCGTCGTACTATACACATCCACCACCCCATCCATCAGCACCGCCTCCGCGTCTTGAAACACATTGTCGCCGTCGAGATCAAAGAATCTCACAAAACTTCCCGTCGTTGAAACGATTTGCTTCGCACACCAGCTCAGGTCCCAGTCGGGGCCGGCCAAGGTGACCATGCGGCACATTCGATCCGGCGGGTCTGGCGCGCTCGATGGATACCATTCTGGAAACACTTCGCCGACCGATACGAGACGATACCAGTGGAGCACGCCTCGCCACACTGGAATGGTGGGTTGTGGAGTGTACGGAACGACCGTCGAGCCGCAGAGCATTAGCCACTGGCCCTTCTTTACGTCGAGGTATTCGCCCAGTTGTTCGGTTGTAATACTTGGATCGTGGTCGTCGGACCTCCGGACCGAGAGTTTCACGCTCCCGCCACTGAGTCCACCGCCGAGAATGTTGGCCGTCACCCTTCGCTCGCTGGGTCGTGGGTTTTGCAATAGATCGACCGGATCTTGTAGGCCCGGTTCGCCAGGGCCCGTGTTGGGGTCGAGCCTCGCGACCGTAAGATCTCGCTTGTAAAACACGACCACCGAGACCGAGCAGAGCCGTCTGGCCATTGCCGGTAGCGTGTCTTCCGACGCGGCAGGCGTGACGGTCACCAGCCACGAGTAGTTGCCGTTGATTTGATGCATGCCGCCGTCAAGCATGGCATTGGGCCGTTGGTCGGCGCTCTCCGGCAAGGCAAACGCCAAGTCGTCGTGCCAAGTGAAACAACGATCGGCCAGAGCCCAATTCGGAACCCAGATCGGGATGTCGCCTGGCAGCAATTGACGTTCCAACACGCCTCTCCAGGTAACGCGCCGCATGGATAGCAATCCGCCGACCGTGTTGCCGCTACGTAAATAGGGGAAGTGTTGGATGAACGCGTTGTCCGGATCGTTGGCGACAGCGTGTTCGGCAATGAACAGCGGGTCGATTGCGAAGGACGACAAGGCCAAGGCGGCCGGAACCGGAACCACCGAAACATCCGGATTCACCACGGGCATGTACCACTGAGTCGGGTCCAACATTCCTCGGGTTTTGATATCGCGTAGGGCGGCGCGGCCGCAGGTGCCGACTCGGTCGGAGATGATGCTCTGCTGGATGGACAGCCGACCGACGGGGATCAGTACGGCCAGACTCAAAATGCCGATGGCCAGCACGAACGTCGAGATCAGCACCTCCAGCAGACTAATGCCCGCCCTATTTCGTGTGCGATTCATATCAACGTCCCCCCATGCTCTGGCCCTCCCGGGCAATGTCGCGGGCTCGGAACAGGGCGTTCGCCCGATGGATCGGATTGTTATAGTCGAAATCCACTGGCGGCACGACCACGGCATTCTCGGTAACCCCCACCAGACCGCTCTGCGGGTTCAACGTGATCCACACGTTACCCAGATCCAGCACGTTGAGCTGAGTTGTCTGCTCCGGGGTAAGGAGCGGATCTTCGGTCAAGTCAAGTCTTCCTAAACTGCTTACAATGTTTTCCCGACGACCCACCAGTAGCGAGATAGGCAGCGTGGCGTAACTGCCACGGACCGCTTTCGACCGATCTCGACCCCAATAGATCCTCTCCACAGATCCGTTGGGTGAGAAGAGTATGATCACCGGCCGGTTATCTCGCATCGGGTTGGTGTCGTCAGTGTCGGTGTCGAGCGGTCGGAATTCGTATCCGCCAGCACCGAGACCGGAGGCCGGCAGATCGATGACCGCCCCGTTGGGCAGTTGCAGCGGCGGGGCCGCCGAGGGCACCGGCTGTCGCATGATCTCGAACGCCACGGGGGCCGAAAATAGCGTCGTAGTTGCCAGTGGCCAAGGAACCGAACCGCCCTGGCTTGGATTGAGGGGCACAAGCAGCACCGGATCGCTGCCATCACCATCAAACCTTCCGTCGAAAAGTGAGAAAACTGCGCCACC
>CAYYOX010000521.1:3576-5128 GCA_964473065.1 uncultured Planctomycetaceae bacterium
GGGGGCCGTCGCCGGCCGGTTATGTCGGATCGGATTGTTGTCGTCGGTGTCGTTGTCGCGCGCTCGGAAGTGGAATCCGTCGGCCCCAACACCCGAGGCAGTCAGATCGATCACCACCCCGGCGGGCAATTGCAACGGCGGGGCCGCCGAGGACGTCGGCTGTCGCATGATCTCGAATGCCACCGGCGCCGAAAACGTCGCCGTAGATGCCAGCGGCCAAGGGGCCGAACCGCCTTGCGCGGGATTGAGTTGAAGTTCCAGCACCGGGTCTTCAAGAAATCCACGCGAGTCGTAGGTCAGGGTTCCGTCAAAATCATAGAAACCATCGCCATCGGCGTCTGTAAATCCGCCGTCGAAATCGAGAACACCGTCTCCATCACTGTCGGGGCCACCGATAATGAGATACCAGGGGCCCTGGAAGTTGAATCGGATTGGATCGGACATGTGAACCAAGTTGTCCGAGAAGCACCCGACTCTCATCAGCGCGATAGCTTGTACTGAGCCTCCACCCGCTGCAATCACTTGCAGCCGGACGGCCGCGTCGGTCGTGTCGCCGGCGTACAGCGGCGGGATCTCGGCCTGCTTTATGATCATCGAACAGCCGGGTTCCGCGTCGGAGCGTTCGATCCGGACGCCGCAGATGCGGCCCGTCTCCATAGCCCGGTAGCGTGTTGCGTTGAAAAACACGCTGATCGCCCGGGAGGCCTCGCGGATCTTCTTTCCCTCGAGCATCGGCTGCAAGGTCGGGATGGCCACGGCCATCAGCAGCGACATGATGAAGATCACCACCAGCAGCTCGATCAGCGTAACGCCGCGATATAAAACCGCGACCGGTGGTCGCGCCGGAGCGTTGCGTTCGGCGCGTGCATCACCGCCGCGGGGCGCGACCAACGGTCGCGGCTTTATATTTACCGAATTGTGCTGCGTAAGTCGTGCCATCTTACTTCTGCTCGATCCGATGGTTGTGAATGTTGTCGTAGTGGTCCAACACGTCGTTGGGCTCTTCGCCGTCGATCGTTACGGCGTCCAGCGGCTGGCCAATGTAGCGGTACGTGTTACCTGCCGCGTCCGCACCACGATTAAGATCGGGCCGATAGGGGTCCAGATTGCCGTCGCTAAATGCAGGCGGCTCGTTCGAGGGTCCCGAGGTGCGAGTATTGGTCAAATAGTACGTGTAAGTTCCTCCCCCATCCGCACCGATGTTGATGTCAAAAATGCCATCCGGTCCGGCCGAGTAGATCAGCGGGTGCAGGGACCAGCCGGCGCCGCGCGTGTAGGCGTTGACGTCGTCGCCGACGTTAAGCGTCTGGTGTAAAGCAAACCCGCCGGCAACACGGCTCGGATCGTACGGATCGGGCTCGTTGTGCGCTTGCCCCAATTGTATTTCCGAGGGGATTCCCCAATTGATCGTCGGACCGTCTACCGCACCGGCCGGTGTTTTGTCGGCGCCGTCGCTCGATCTGTTCAGGGCAACCAACGATTGGTAGTTGACAAACCCTGCCGGCCAGCGGATGAAACGGATGGGTTGGTTCCATGCGTCTTGGAACTCGAA
>CAYYOX010000522.1:0-5126 GCA_964473065.1 uncultured Planctomycetaceae bacterium
GGCCGATCAAGGTATCGCCGAGCCGCGTCAGCCTCACCCAGCGCGGTGCGGTATACCCGGCGTTGGTCGTGCTGGAAGTCGTCCCATCCGTGGTCACGCGGCGTTGGAACGTCGCCTTCAGGGGTGTGATCCCCATCAGCGAGTTCTTCGAGTTGGCGTCAAGCGTCTCGCGGAACATCACGCCGGCCTTGGCGTAATTGTGAGTATTCTCCACGCTCACCACGCGGGCGACGATCTGGCCGTCCCCGTTCCACGTCTGATAGACGAACTGGAACTCATCGACCGTCCCCCAGATGTCCACGCCAGAACCCTCGATAGTGAAGGTACCGCCGGATTCAACGGCGGTTCCGCTGGCGGCCACGTTGCCGATGTCCGTGCTTTGCCACGGGGATGGAAGGACGCCGTACGTCGCGGTGACCTTCGCGACGGCGGCGGTCATGGTCTGAAATGTAGCTGCAGCGACGGGACTGCAGCACGTCGCAGCAATGCCGACCGCCATGAATACAAGGGCAATTCTTTTGAGACGTTCCATTTTTCCTCTTCCTTAGCTTGTCACGAATTGGGTAGTCTTGATTGGACGGCCGCTCTTGGCAGTTCGGTCGTCTGCCGGGCCGCTTTGGCTTAAAACGCCAATCCCCACCCACAGCAACACCAATGCCAGAGTGTGGGTCCTCCTTCGCATAATAACCTGAGACTATTCTACCCGCTTTTTCCGAAAGCGCCTCGGATTCTTCCGAGCCGATGCGCCGGCCCCGGCCCGACAGGCTGCGATGCGGGCCGCCTTCCTAGACGCGCTCGACAAGGCGAGCGGTTGACCGACGCCGGCTTGGGCTAACGGGGCTAACTCACGGGATGGTCGGATCGCTGATGCCGCGGGCGTCGTTGTCCCTGCGGGCGCGCACGCGCGACCGGTCGCTAGCGTTGATCCGCCCGTCATAGCTGACGTCCGCACGCACCTGGGCTGCATCATTCGCGTCGATTAGCTTCGTCCGGGCGCCGCGGACCAGCGAGAGGTCCGTGGCGTTGACACGAAGGTCGCCGGACGTATCGCCGACAAGGGCCGTTACGATTCGGTCGGCATCGCCGGCCAGGGGGGCGCCGGAGGTGTTAGTCACGCCGCTGATCTGCACCAGGTATCTGGCGTAATCGCCCAGGGCGGGTGTGAAGGTGATCACGGCCTCGGTATCGCCGTTGCGCGTGGAGGTTCCTATCGCGATGCTGTTTGGGTCAATGACGGCGCTATTGGCGTCCCGGCCGGCAATCTCAACGTTCTGAGCGATCAGGCTGGCAGGATCGATAGCCTGATCGAATGTCACCACCAACGTGTTGACGCCGCTGCTTCGCGACTCACTGAAGTTGCCGTCGTCGGATATCTCCAGCAGCGCCTCGCCGACGCCACGGCCGTGCGTGGCCGCGGAGTACCAGGCGGTGATCGTCGGGGAAGGGCCTTGAGCATCCAAGGTGTCCACGAGCAGCTTGATGACGTCATCCTGCATGTCTCTGGCGTTGTCCCGCCAGGTGCTTCCCGACCACCAGTCGGTGCGGTTGTTCAAGATCGAGAATACAATCACCGGTTCGCCGAATGGAGCATCCAGAACGTATCCGGTCAGGCACGACGCGGACCCGACGGTCCCGGTCTTACCGAGCACTCGGCCAAGGTAATTCGACTCTTGGTAGCGGTTCTGTTCCTCCAAGGTCCCGTCGAGACCGCTGATCGGCAGCGACTCGATGAGGATGTTCCCATCCGGATGCGTGGTCATCTGGGTAAGCAGGTCGACGAAGACGAGCGGCTGAACGCGACAGCTCTCGAAGAGCCCCGAACCTTCAATAACATTGAAGCCGTTGGGATCGAGATTGTAGTCCTGTATCAGGGATTGCGTTATCAGCGTCTGGGATCCGGCCCACGTCCCGTCGCCCGCCCGGAGGAAGTGGCAATTGGCGGCCATGTTCAAACTTCGCTTGTTCATCCGCTTCATGGACTCCGAAAGCGGCAGCGACTTCTCGTAGAGCAAAACGGCACCGGTCAGATTCAGGCTGTTGCAGTCCACCGTTTGGATCTGGCCGGTGAATGATACACCCGCCTGGATGATCCTGTCGGCGAGCGTCCGGCCGAGCAGCATTCCAGGATGATTGCCCGAAATCGACCTCGGATTGCTTGTCGAAGAGGCCACTCTGCCGTTGAGAGTGACCGTCGATTCGTTCGGCGCACTGCTCAACGACCAATTCGTCGGGCCGACCTGAAGATTGTTGATCACCTGGATAAAGCTGCTGGCGGGTTCCACGTGCGGTGTGACGCTTCCGCCGGAGACCGTAAACGTCACGTCGTAGAAATTGTCGTGATAGTTCAGCGCGTCTACGGGCGCCGACCACCACGCCGGGTTGGTCGTATTGCTCTTGTTTGGGTGATGGAACTGTCCTTGCAGGTTGAAGCACGAGGCGAGCACGAGGTTACCGGTGAACTGTCCGGCAGCCTGCGTCTTGATGGCGTCGGCCCAGCGGTCCAGTTCGGCGTATACGCTCTCGCCGGCCGCGGCCGCCAGGTCAGGCGCGCCGATCGTCGGGTCACCGTCGCCGACGACCACGATGTCATTGCCGTCCAAATACACCTTTGTGGTGAACGAAAAGCCGGCTCCGAGCTTTTCCAGCGCGAACGCACTGGTAAAGAGCTTCATATTGCTGGCGGTGATGAGCATCTGCCCGCTGCGGATTTCGACGAAGCCCTCCCCCGTGCGCAGATCGAACATGTAGACACCGCTGACCAGTTGGCCTGGCGGCCGGGTCGCTTCAAACTGAGCAACCCTCGTCTCCACCTGCTGGCGGTACGTCGCCCATATGTCCTGGGCTGAGCAGCCGCTTTCAAAGGCCAAGCACGTCAGCGCAATGAGAAACAATGAAATTCGCCAACGCCGCGTTTGGTGAAGAAACCCCGTGACCGGATCGTCTGACAAACAACGCACTCTCATCACGTTCAACTCCTTGGTGAGCTCCCGCGGGGGGCTCGAGTCGGTGCTTCTACGTCAAAAGGCATCGAAAGTTTATCTGCAATGAAAAGCTATCTTCGCTTTGCAAACAATTCCCGTCAGTTGATGGTCGGATCATCGATGCCGCGGGCGTCGCGCGACCGGCGGACCCGAACACGCGAGCGGTCTGTAGCGTTCACTCGCCCATCCTGCGAGATATCCGCCCGCACCTGGCCGGAGTTGTTCTTATCGACGCGCCTGGTCCGACTGGCGCGGACCTCCGAGAGGTCCGTGGCGTTGACGCGAAGGTCGCCCGACGCATCGCTCACAAGCGCCGTTACGATCCGGTCGGCATCGCCGGCCAGCGGGTTGCCCACTGCGTCGGTCACGCCGCTGATCTGCACTATGTACCTGGCGTAATCGCCCAGCGCCGGCGTGAAAGTAATTACAGCCTCGGTGTGACCGTTGCGCGTGGAGGTTCCTATCGCGATGCTGTTACAGTCGATAGGGGTGTTGTTGGCATCCCGGCCGGCGATGGCAACGTTGGCGGAAATCAGGCTCGCCGGGTCGATCGGCTCGTCGAAGGCGAGGATCAACCTGGCAATACCGCCGCTTCGCGGCTCGCTGAAGTTGCCGTCGTCGTGTATCTCCAGCAGCGCCTCGCCGACGCCACGGCCGTGCGTGGCCGCAGAGTACCAGGCGAGTATCGTCGGCGGCTGGGTCTCGAGGCGCACGTCGGCCCCGGGCCAAGGCGTCTCGGCCGTCCGCTCGTCGCCGTCAAAATCCACAGTAGTGATGCTCGTAATGTCCACACCTGCACCCTCGACGAGCGTGTCGTTCGGGTCGATGTGCAGGTCGTTGGGCGCATCGACGAAGACGGGATCGCCCAACGTCGAATTTGCATCCTGCCCCGTAGCCGTCTGCCAGGCCGCAAACGAGATGGTGACCCAGTGGTCGGTTGTGTTCCAGCGGAAGGGGACGCTGGGATTGTAGATGTTGCCGTTGGCGATGAAGTTCGTCGGGGCGTAACTGACTTCGACGTTCTTCCCGCCGCCGGCGTTGGCGATAATGTTGTTCTTGATAACGAAGCTGTTGTGTTTGTACGGAAGATCCGCCACGGGGGTTATTCCGATTCCCGCTCCATGGTGGGGACCCCAAATGGTGTTGGAGTCGAAGGGTCCATACATGGTATTTCCGGCGATGTGTATTGTTCCTGTCTGCGGGGCGTTTCCGTTTCCGCCCGTGCATTTGATCGCCGTGTGGTATCCGGTGGAGGTCGTGAAGAAATTGTTCGTGATCCACACGTTCTTGACGCTCTCCTCCACGTTGGCGTCGGCCTGGCCTGTGATGTTGATCATCGACCGGTCGACGTCCCAGCCGTCGTACGTGCTCCAGAATACGTTGCGGTCGATGCGGATGTTGTCCAGTTGTCGGCCCTGATAGTACCCGGCCGCGTACGGCTGGAGCGTGATCGGTAGGTCGATCAGGACGTTGCCGCGGATCAGCCAGTCCTGCGTGCCCTGGCAGACGCCGATTCCGCTGGTGTGCTTCACCGGGCCCCAGGCGGCGGCGTTGCAGCTTATCACGTTGTCGAGTATCTCCACGTCGGTGTGCAGGCCCCAGAGCTTCCAGCCGGTAACGAAGCTGCCGCTGCTGATCCCGTACATCTTCAGCGTGTTGTTCTGGAAGCGGAACCGCCCTGCCCCCGACGGTGGCGAGCCGCGGCAGAAATACGATGAGAATTCATCGACGAGGTTGTTGATGATGGCCACGTCCGTAAACGGCCCGCCCCAGAAGCTGCAGACAATCCGGGCCGAGGAGTCTGGTATGGCCTTGTTGATCGCTCGCATCTCCACGTCGTGAATATAGACGTGGGATTGCAATCCCCCGCCCCAGTGGAAGAGCTTGAACGCCCCGGAAAGTGCGTAATTGGCGCCGCCGTAGTTACGGATGGTCAGGTGGGCGATCTCGAGGTAGCTGCGCTTGGAGTCCGTCGTGATCGCCAGGGCCAGTTGGTTGCCGTCGAAGAGGTTGCCGTCCAGCACGGCCTCATCGTCCACGTCGTAAGGCGGGTAGGCCCCGTCGCCGTCTCTGTCCCAGCCGACGAGCCGCAGCGGGTTGTGAGGTAACTGAACGTCCTCCCGTCAACAAGGCCCGACCCAATCC
>CAYYOX010000523.1:0-5126 GCA_964473065.1 uncultured Planctomycetaceae bacterium
GATAAATCCCGACCGGCTTGCCAAGGTGACATCGGCCACGTTGAGCCGTTTTCAGTCTGAGCTACGTAAAGAGGGCATGAAAGACACAACGATTGCCGCGCACTTGCGACACGTGCGGTCGGCTTTGAGTTGGGCCGTGTCCGTCGGGTTCCTTGCGGAAGTGCCCGACATGCACCTGCCCAAGCGAGCCAAGGGCCAGCGATTCATGCGTGGCCGTCCGATCACTGCTGAAGAATTCGACCGGATGATCGGGGTGGTGCCCCAAGTTCGGCCGCGTGACCCTGGGGCTTGGCAACGATACCTGACGGGCCTTTGGTTGTCCGGGCTTCGGCTTGAAGAATCGACGGTCCTTTCTTGGGACTATGACGCGACGTTCGCCATCGACCTATCGGGACGTAGGCCATGCTTCAGGATCTTCGCGGAAGCCGAGAAGGGCCATCAGGATCGGCTCTTGCCAATGACGCCCGACTTTGCCGAGGGGATTCTACAGGTGCCCGAGGATGAGCGGGAAGGCCGAGTCTTTCGACTGGAACGCCTCAACGCCGGGGGGCCGTTTTCCAGCCCGTGGGCGGGGCGTATCGTGTCAAGGATCGGCAAGGCGGCCGGGGTGGTCGTCAACAAGGCTGAGGGCAAGTACGGATCGGCCCACGATCTGCGCCGGGCGTTCGGAACCCGCTGGGCACCTCGGGTGAAGCCGGCCACGCTGCAACTGCTGATGAGGCACGCGGCCATCGAGACTACGTTGAAATACTACGTGGCCCAGAACGCCGACGATGTTGCCGACGAATTATGGGCCGGGGGCTGGTCTGGCAACACTTGTGGCAACACTAGCCCAAATACGACCACAATCAAGAAAAACGAAACGGCTCGCGTCGCCGCAAGCCGTTGTGAGAAAAGGACTTAGGAAGTGCCCCCTGGAGGACTCGAACCTCCAACCCTCTGATTAAGAGTCAGATGCTCTGCCAGTTGAGCTAAGGGGGCTTCGATGGCAAAGCTCCAATCATACGCAGTTGCCGGGGTTACGCAAGGGCCCAAGACGCGATTTTGGCCGCTCGGGTCAGAAAGAATCGCCGGAATCCCCTTTGCGGAGGGGCTAGCGAGGCGGTTCCATGCCCAGTTGACGCATCTTGCGGTAGAGGTTCGAGCGATGCAGACCCAGGCTTTCGGCGGCCCGGCTTACGTTGCCCTCGGCTCGCTCGATTGCCTGTAAGATGTATTCCGCTTGGAAGCGGACCGTGGCGTCGCCCAGCGGTTGGCCAAAATCGCCCGACATGGGAAGCTGACCCTTCGGCGAGAGGATGAACGCCAGATCGTCCGCCTCGATCGTTTCTCCGGAAGCGAGATACGCCAATCGTTCCATCAGATTGCGCAGCTCGCGAACATTGCCCGGCCAGGGGTGTTCGATCAGTCGCTTTCGGGCGGGCTCGGTCAGTTGCGGCATCTTGCGTCGGGCCTTGATGCAAAAATCTCGCAGGAAATACTCCGCCAGCAGAACGACATCGCCGGCCCGTTCGCGCAGCGGCGGCAACTCGAGCGTGACCACGTTGAGTCGGAAATAGAGATCTTCTCGGAACCGCTTCTCGCGAACCATCTCGGCCAGATTCTGATTCGTCGCGGCCAGAACCCGCGCGTCGGCATGAATGGGAACCGAGCCGCCGACTCGCACCAACGCCTTCTCTTCCAACACGCGCAGCAACTTGGCTTGGCAGGCCAGACTCAGATCGCCGATCTCGTCCAGAAAAAGGGTCCCCCCGGCCGCCAACTCGAACTTACCGGCCCGGGCCTCTCGGGCGTCGGTGAACGCGCCCTTTTCGTGGCCAAACAGCTCGCTCTCGGCCAAGGTCTCTGGAATGGCTGCGCAGTTCACAGCAATGAACGGCTGCCCGCTTCGGCGACTGAGGTAATGGACCGATTGGGAAACGACTTCCTTGCCCGTACCGTTTTCTCCCAGGATGAGCACGGCCAGATCCGTGTCGGCGACCCGATGGATGATCGATCGCAGGGCCTCGATGGCCGGGCTTTTCCCGATCAACTGAACACGCTGGGCCGCCTGTTGCGTGATTTGGCGATTGGTCGAGAGCAGTTGCTGACGATCCTGGGCGTTTTCCAAGGCGACGGCCGCATGGGACGCCAGTTCGACCAGGGCCGCCTCGTCCTCGTCGCTGAAACTACCGGATCGCTTGTTGAGAATCTCGAAAGCCCCGAACAACTCTCCCTTGCGACCGCGCAAAGGTACGCACAGCAGATTCTTCGTCTCATATTTCAGTTGGGTGTCGACCTGGCGATCGATTTGGTTGGGCTCGACCGCGGCGTCGACACGTCGAGGTTGGCCCGTTTGAATGACTTGGCCCACCACGCCGCGGTCGTCGGGGATCCGCAACTCGCCCTCTTCGATCCCCAAGGCGGGCCGCCCGACCAGGATGTGATTCTTGCGATCCCAAACGAAGATGCTGGCCCGATCCGCCTCGAGTAACCGCGTGGCCGCCTCGGCCATCTGGGTCAACAGCGGCTCAACCTCTTGGGTCTGGTTCCATTGGTTTGCAATTTCGAGGATCGCTTCCAGCCGTCGGATCCGTCGCCGACGGTGGCGAGCTTGCCACACGGTCGCAAGAGCCTCGCTAAGGATCGGGGCCAAATTGTCGGCAATCGAGAGCATGTCGTCCGACTTGGCCGAATCGGACCGATGCAGCACGAGGACTTCACTCGCGACGTTCTGGTCTTCTAACGGCGCGGCGACCCAATCGTCCTGGGCCAGCGGCGATTCCCGATCGAGCACATCGGCGAGCAGATCGATCGGCAGCGGTCGGCGACCGCCCGATTCTCCCTGGATGGTCCAACGCCCTTCGGCAGCCGCCGCGACCGCCGCATAATCACCCCCGGCAGCCTCAGCCATGTCAGGCAACACGTCCAAGAGATAAGGTCCCACATCGTCGGCTTGGCCGGCTTGCCAGAGCAGTTTCACAGCCACGGGAAAGAGGTCCGATCGATCGTGCAACGCACCCGGGATCGGCCGCCTGGATTGGGCGGGCGTTGGAGGAATCATCACTAGAAACTCGTTGTTTGAAGCCGATCTGACAGCAGAAAGGAAGTCGCTATGACATCACTTCCGGTTTGAGTGTATCACAGTGATTCGTGGTTGGCAAGTTGGATCCCGATGATTGTCTCATTTTGACATCATAATGCATAAAACGGGCGATTAGGAGGTGCTTGGACGAAGCGGCTGCCCAGCGGGCGGTGGGGCTGATTGTGGCGATTGTGGGGCTGGGCGGGGGCGTTCTGGCGTGTGTGATACGCTTGGATTTCCGGCTGATGTGATCGGAGTTCAACTACAATGGTTCACCGTGAACTGGGATCTTTCCGGTTTGGACTTATCGACGTTGGGGGGTAGTGGTTGTGTAGTTTTTGGCCGAAGGTACTTTTCTCGCACTCTGCTGGCCGTTCGGGCGCGACCGACGGTCACGGCTTTATAGGGGCTACATGAAACCGTCGAGGACTTCTTGTGGCGCGGGGCCATAGGTGGCCGGCTCCATGGTGCAGGTGGCGCGGCCTTGGGTTAGGCTGCGCATCGCGCTGGAGTAACCGAACAAGTTGGCCAAGGGGGCGTGGGCCTCGATCACATGGTTGCGGCCTCGGGTTTCGTTGCGGTTGATGATCGCCCGACGCTGTTGCAGGTCGCTGACGATCTCGCCCAGGTTGTCCTCGGGCGTGGTGACTTCCAAGTGCATGATCGGTTCCAGAAGCACCACGCCGCCGGCCCGCAAGGCCTTGTCGAAGGCGTCGGCGGCCGCCATGCGGAAGGCCATTTCGGTGGACTCGGTCGGATGCACCTCGCCGCCAAGGATGGTGATTTTTACATGCATCAGCGGGAAGCCCAACAGGCCACCGCCTTGGCCCTGTTCGCTGAGCACTTCATTGACGGCCGAGAAGAACGGGTCGGGTAGTTCGTCGGTCGGGAAGCCGAAGACGGTCACCGGCGTGGCGCCCTCGGTGAACGGTTCGATGCGGATGGTCACCTTGGCCGAGAGGTTTTGCCCGCCGATGGTGCGGTGACACTCGCCGGTCGCCTCGACGGCCGATTGGATCGTTTCGCGGTAGCTTACCCGGGGATTGTGGACTTTCACGTCAAGGTTGTAATCTCGCAGCAGGCGGTGCTTGATGACTTCCAAGTGCAACTCACCCATGCCGCTGATGAGAGTTTGGCCCGTCTCTTCGCTCTCTTTGGCCATGAAGGTGGGGTCCTGTCGCCTCATCATATCGAGCACTTCGCCGAGTTTTTTTCGCTCGGTGGCCGTTTCCGGCTCGATGGCCATCGAGATGACCGTCTCGGGGAAGGTGATCGATTCCAGCAGGATCGGTTTCTGGGTATCACAGAGCGTGTCGCCGGTGACCGAGTGCCGCAGGCCGATCACGCCGACGATTTCGCCGGCAGTGACCTCGTCGATCTGCTTGCGGCGGTCGGACTGAATCCGCCAGAGTTGGGGCACGTTTTCCTTCTTGTCCTTGCCCGGGTTGAGGACGCGAGAGTTGGCCTTCAGCCGGCCCGAGTAGACGCGCACGTAGTGCAGGTCGCCGTGCTTGTCGGCCTGGATCTTGAAGACCAGGCCGCAAAACGGCTCGGTCGGGTCGGGCTTGCGCTTGATTTTGGCGTCTTTCTTCTTAGGATCGGCGCCTTCGACCGGCGGCATGTCCAACGGGCTGGGTAGATAATGGGCCACGGCGTCGAGCAACGGCTGCACCCCGATCCCGTCCAAAGCGGAGCCGCACAGCACGGGCACCACGAAATTGTGCAGCGTGGCGTCGCGAAGCACCTTGCGAATCAAGGCCTTGGGGACCGGCCTCTCTTCCAGGAGCAACTCGATCAACTGGTCGCTGTGATGAGAGAGTTCTTCGAGCAACTGGCCTCGCCACATTTCGGCTTCCTCGACCATATCGTCGGGGATCTCGCCGGTGAGGATATCGGCCCCTTCACTTTCGCCGGTGAAGGTCAACAGTTTCATTTCAATCAGGTCGATCACGCCGCGAAAGGCCTCGGGCAGGTGCGGCGGTCCGGCGCCCAGCGGCAGATTCACGGGCAAGGGACTGGCGCCGAGCCGGTCGTCGATCAGCCGATCGCGGATCTCGTCGAG
>CAYYOX010000524.1:0-5119 GCA_964473065.1 uncultured Planctomycetaceae bacterium
CGGTGACGCTCGACGCGGGTGATTACCTGGTCGTTTTTGCGTCGGAAAAGGATCGCACGGACCCGAGTGGGCCGCTGCATACGAACTTCAAGCTGGACAGCGACGGCGAGTACTTGGCCCTGGTCGAGGCGGACGGTCTGACCGTGGCCCACCAATATGCGCCGGAGTTTCCCCGGCAGTTGGACGATATTTCCTACGGCTTGACCCAAGAGGTCACCACGCTGGTAGCCGAAGGTGCAGCGGTCACAACCTTGGTGCCGGCCGACGACAGCTTGGGCGCCGACTGGACGTCGATTACGTTCAACGATGCCGCGTGGACCGACGGGACCACCGGGCTGGGCTTCGAGGCAGGAGAAGGTCAGGCTCGGGCAATCGCCTACAGCAACGACGAGTACAACGTCGGCACGCAGGAATACGGTGGTTCGTTGGGCCTGGATTTTGTGGTCCACGATACGATCAGCGTGACCCAACTCGGCGTGTTCGACAGCAGCTCGGACGGGTTGATGCGGAATCTTACAGCGCAAATGTGGACCCGCAACGGCAACTCGGGCTCGTTGCTGGGGGAACTGGCTTTCACGCCCGCCGACCCCGGCACGTTGGTCGACGGCGACCGGTTCAAATCGCTGGCCACGCCGCTGGTCCTTGGGCCGGGTGACTACACGATGGTGGCCTATGGCTACGGGGCCGGCGAACCGAACGGCAACGCGGGCGGGCCGTCCTATTCCAATAAACACACCGACGACGGCGGCGGGGCGATCGAGTTTGTCGGAGGCGGTCGCTACGGCAATGCGGGTCAGTTTCCCGCCACCCCCGACGCCGGACCGGCCGACCGCTATAGCTCCGGCACGTTCGAGTTCGCCATGCCTGCCTATTCCCAACTGATCGCCACCGACTTAGAAGCGGCCATGCACGAGGTCAACGCCTCGGTCTATACGCGGATCGAGTTCGAGGTTGGCGATCCGACGCAGTTCTCGTCGCTTCTGTTGCAGATGAAGTACGACGACGGGTTTGTGGCCTATCTCAACGGCACGGAGATCGCGCGTCGCAATGCGCCGCCGGCAGTCACCTTCAACTCTTCGGCCGAAACGTCTCGCCCCTTGGAGGATTCGCTCTCCTTCGAGAACATCAACCTCACGGCCGACCTGGATGCGTTGCAGTCGGGAACCAACGTGTTGGCGATCCACGGGCTGAACGTCGATGCGGCGGACCCTGATTTCCTACTGTTGCCGACACTCGTCGGCGTGGACGCTTCGTCGATCCAACCGCGATACTTCGAAACACCCACACCCGGCGCTCCGAACGACTCTACCGCCACGTTTGCCGGGCTGGTTGATGACTTGACCTTCAGTGCCCGACGGGGGTTCTTCGATGCGCCGGTGGATGTGAGCATCACGACCGGCACGCAAGGCGCTGAGATCTACTACACGACCGACGGCACCGTGCCCGGCCCAGGCAACGGCGACGTCTATTCCGGTCCGATTCACGTTGACACGACAACGACACTGCGTGCGACCGCGTATAAGGACGATTTCTATCCCACCTCGGCCGAGACCCATACATACGTCTTTCTCGACGATGTATTACAGCAGTCTGGAGTGCCGGACGGTTATCCGGCCGTATGGCAAGGCGGTTACACGGCCGATTACGCGATGAGTCAAAACGCGGCCGATTTGCCCCTGATCGCCGGCGATCCGACCTACACCGAGGCGCAATACAATCAGGTCATCAAGGATTCGTTGCTCTCGCTGCCGACGATGTCGATCGTGCTGCCGTCGGACGACCTGTTCGACCCGACCAGCGGGATTTATGTCAACCCGTGGGGCCGCGGTGAGTTGTGGGAGCGGGCGGCCTCGGTCGAGTACTTCTTTGGCGACGGCGCCGAAGGGTTTCAGATCGACGGCGGATTGCGGATCATGGGCGGCACGTCGCGCACCCTGGGAGTTTCACCGAAGTTGTCGTTCCGAATTCTGTTCAAGAACGAGTATGGGGCGGGCCGGCTGAACTATCCGTTCTTTCTCGACTCGCCGATCGGCAGCTACAACACGATCGCGTTGCGGTCCAACACGCGAGATTCCTGGCTGTTTGCCGAAGGAGGCACGACCCCGCGCCGCGACTCGCTGTTTATCCGCGACCAATGGGCCAAGGTGGCCCAAGGCGACATGGATCAGTTGGCGATCTCGGGCCAATTCGTGCATTTGTACATCAACGGAATGTACTGGGGGATGTACAACCCGACGGAACGTCCCGACGGGGCCTTCGCGGCCGAACATCTCGGCGGAGACGACTCGGACTATGACGCCGTGAAGTTCTGTTGTCCCCAACGGGCGGTCGACGGTGACTTGAACAAGTGGAACGAACTCCTGGGGTTGGCCCAGGCCGGACTGAGCAGCGACGCGGCCTACCAGTTCATCCAGGGAAACAACCCCGACGGCACGCGCAATCCCGACTACGAGGTGCTGATCGACGTCGATAACTTGATCGACTACGTGATCAACGGCCAATATCACGCGGCTCTGGACTGGCCGGGGAACTACTATGTGGCCCGCGACCGACGACCGCAGAGCACGGGCTTCAAGTTCTTCACCTGGGACAACGACCTGGCGTTTTCCTATCAGAACGTTTATGCCGACAAGACTCGCTCCGACAACAACGGCTGGTGGACCGAGTCACCCGGCGTGCTGGACATTGCCTTGCGGTCCAATGCCGAGTACCGCCTGCGGTTTGCCGATCACGTGCAACGCCATTTGTTCAACGACGGCAGCCTGACTCCCGACGCATCGGCCGAGCGGTTCACAGAGATCGCCGACGGGATCGAAGAAGCTCTGATCGCCGAGTCGGCCCGCTGGGGTGACTACCGACGCGATGTGGCGCCAGCCGGCGAAAGCACCCTCTACACACCGCACAATCAGTGGCAAAACGTCAAGAGCGACATGTTGGCCAACTACTTCCCCTATCGCGGGGACATCGTCTTGGGTCAACTCCGCTCGCGCAGTCTTTATCCGAGCATCGACGCGCCGGCCTTCAACCAACACGGCGGCGAGGTCGACCCGGGCTTTCTCCTTTCCATGAACAATCCCAACGGCCAAGGCGAGATCTACTTCACGACCGACGGCACTGATCCGCGACTGCGCGGCGGCGCGATCCGCGGGAATCTCTATTCCGGACCGTTGACGATCGATCGCAGCATGGTCATCAACGCCCGCGTGCTCGACGGCGGCACATGGAGTGCGCTGAGCGAGGCCGAGTTCCTTGTCGAAGGGTTGCCGGTCCGCCACGATCTGGTCGTCACGGAAATCAACTACCATCCGGCGGATCCCACACCCGATGAACTGGCCCAGGGTTTCCTGGACAGCGACGAATTCGAGTTTATCGAGTTGCACAACATCGGCAGCGGGACGCTCGATCTGCGGGGTACGCGGCTTGTCGACGGCATCGAGTTCGAGTTCGCCGACACCGTCTACCAGGGTGTTCCCGTGATGATTACCGAGGCGGGAACCGGCACGCCCGACTCCTTCGAGATCCAGAACATCTCGCAGGACGTTGTCAACACGACAGGCTGGGTCGCGGTGGCGAACGACGCCGCGAATTACCAGATCAGCGAGATCCACGATCCGCTTTGGAGCTTTCCCGCGTCGATGGCCCCCGGCGAATTGCTCTTTCGACCTGACGTGGGGACAGACAACATCTTTTGGCGGTCCAGCGACGAAGGTTGGGTGATGATCCTCGACCAGCAGGGGCAGATCGTCGATTTCGTCATCTGGGGTTATGACGCGGCGGCGATGGCCGATATGCACGTGGAGGTTGCCGGGTTCGTAGGAAATCCGACGCAAGTCGCATGGAACGGGCCGGCCGTCTCCTCCCAGAACGTTGCGTCCACGGCCGTGCAACGGATCGGTGATTCGGACCACAACGATCTGAGCGATTGGACGTTCGACGTCGCGCCCAGCGGCGGCAGCATCAATCCCGGGCTGACGGTGCCCTTTCGCGGAACCCCGCTGCTTATCGAGCCGGGAGCGTATATGGTGTTGGCCAGCAACTCGGCCGCCTTTCGAAGTCGGTATGGCCCAGCCACGGTAATCGCGGGGCAGTACACGGGTCGACTCAGCAACGGCGGTGAACGCATCGAACTGGCCGGAGCGTTGGGCCAAACCTGGATGGAGTTCACCTACGGCGATTCTGGCGACGCCGGGTGGCCCGATCGGGCAGACGGCAACGGAGCTACGCTCGAAGTGATCGATCCGCGAGCCGATTACAACGACTCGGCCAACTGGCGAGCCAGCGGCGAATACCTCGGCACGCCGCGCGGCGCCGGTGTTGGGCCGTACCAGGGGATCGTGGTCAACGAAGTGCTCACGCATACGCCAGACTCCCCTCTCCCTCCGGGAGAGGGCCAGGGTGAGGGTCCTTTGGTCGATGCGATCGAGTTGTTCAACCCGACCGACGCCGACGTGGTTCTTGACGGCTGGTGGCTGAGCGACTCCAGCAACGATTTCCTCAAGTTCCAGATTCCCGCCGACACAACCATCCCGGCATACGGCTACGTGACGTTCTACGAAGGCCATTATGTGGACCAAACGCTGGTCGTTGATCAGCAGACCGAGTTCGGCGGCACGGGCGCAAAGGATTTCGCGCTAAACGGTTCTCGCGGCGACGACGTGTGGCTATTGATGGACCTCGGCGGGGGCAGTTCCCTGCGATTTGCCGACCACGTCGAATTCGGCGGGGCACTCGACGGCGAACCGTTCGGCCGTTGGCCCAACGGCACGGGTGACCTCTACCCGATGACCGACTTCACCCCCAACCAAGAAAACAGCGGGCCGCGCCGGCCGCAAGAGGTCGTTATCAGCGAGGTGATGTACAATCCGCCCGGCGACGACGTGCCGGATCACCTGGAATACCTCGAGCTCTACAACTTCACGTCCCAACCGGTCAACCTGACCGGCTGGCGATTGCGCAAGGGTTTTGACTACGACTTCGCCCCCGGCACGATGCTCGACAGCAGGTCGGCCCTGGTGATCGTTTCGTTCGACCCGAGCGACGCGATCAAGCTCGAAGCCTTCCGTGCGGCCTACGGCATCGGTGCGGAAGTGACGATCGTGGGCAACCCGAACGATACGCT
>CAYYOX010000525.1:0-5115 GCA_964473065.1 uncultured Planctomycetaceae bacterium
ATCTTGACGGCAAAGAGATCTGGCTGGTGCGTCCGGGATCCGAGGATCAGGGGGCCGTCCAAGTGTTGCCGGTGGATTGGGCCGTGGTCGAGAAGGATGCCGCTTCGACGATGAATTATCCGATCCGGCCGGGGGATAAGCTGTTTATCGTTGAGGATGGGAAGACCGTCTTGCAATGGATCTGGCACCGGGCGATAGATGGGAGGAGCGGCTATGCCGAACAGCGATGATGTCCGTGCAACCCGACGTAAACGCCGGGTCTAATACCGCCTGCGGCGGGAAAGGCCCTAAACGGCCTTGAGTCGTCATGTCCGGCTGTGGCTGATTGCGAAATGCTGTTCCAGGTAGATCTTATGAAAACCGCAGCCTTCTCCTTCCTGATAGGCCTACTCGTCTCGGTACCCAACGCGGAGCAAGAATCTCAGCCGGCGGCCGAACCGGCTTCCACGTTCGCGATCGGGGCTGATATCTCGTGGGTGCAGAAGCAGGAAAACGAGGGGCTTCGGTTCTCGGACCTTGGCCGGGAGAAGGATGTCCTCATTATCCTCAAGGAGCATGGGTTCAGTTGGATTCGTCTGCGGGTGTTTCATAACCCGAAGGCCGAGAAGGGATACTCGAAGCAGGGATACTGCGACCTGGCGCATACGGCGGCCATGGCCAAGCGGGTCAAAGCGGCGGGGATGAGTCTGCTGCTGGATTTCCACTATAGCGATACGTGGGCCGATCCGGCGCATCAGCATAAGCCGTCCGCTTGGGCCGGGCTGCACGGTCGTGATCTTCAGAAGGCTGTCCGGGAGCATACCCGCGAAGTGCTGGCCGAGTTGAAGAAGCAAAACGCCTTGCCCGAGATGGTGCAGATCGGCAACGAGATCAGCAACGGGATGCTTTGGCCGGACGGGCAGGTTTGGGAAACGGACGACTGGGACGCGTTTTGCGGTTTGATCCGAGCGGGCATCGCCGGCGTGAAGGATGTGGACCGGTCGGTGAAGATTATGCTGCACCTTGCCTGGGGCGGTCAAAATGCTCAAAGCCGGGCCTTCCTGGATAAACTTGCCGCCCACGACGTCGAGTTCGATGTCCTGGGCCAATCGTATTATCCGCGGTGGCACGGCACGCTGGACGACCTGCGAACGAATCTGACCGATCTGGCCGGCCGATACCCACAGGACATCATGGTCGTGGAGTACACGCTTCCCGACATCAAACAGATCAACCGCATCGTGCGGGAGTTGCCCGGCGGCAAGGGATTAGGCACGTTCATCTGGGAGCCGACCAAATGGGGACCGGACGGCGGCGCGTTGTTCGACGCTCGAGGCAAGACCAAGCCGGAGATCGACGTTTACCCGGAAGTGATCGAAGCGAGGTAGAGCCGCCGCGATGAGTCGTAGCTGCACCCGCCAGAGTGCGGTAGTCTCGCGTCGCCCGCGTTCTGGAGAACGCAGCTACCGGTAGTGATTCCGTCAGGCCGAGCCCGCCATCGAACGTCTCCGAGCTGTTTTTCTCCCCATCACCGCCAGCCCTCAGCGTTACAACGTAACCGGCTTGCTTTTTGTCCCGAAATATGGCCCAATGAAGGTGCAAACTCGATTCGACGTCGTTATAATGCACGAAACACCCCCCCCCCAAGGCCTTCCGCGGAGAAACTCAGCATGAACCCCGAGAAAACCGACCGACGTGACTTTCTGAAGTATTCGACCGGTGCATTGGCCGCCGGATGGCTCGGCACCAGGGCCACCGCCGCCGAGGATACGAAATCCATCCGGCTTGGCGCGCCGGTCTTCGGGGCCTCGGCCGATCCCGAGGAACTGGCCTTGGCCCATCGCAAGCTCGGCTATCGGGCCGCCTATTGCCCGGGTGTGAGCCTAGACGACATGCAGCAGATCCGCCACATCGCGGCCGCCTTCAAGAAACACGACGTCGTGATCGCCGAGGTGGGACGCTGGGTCAATCTATTGGACGCCGATCCGGCTAAGCGAGCGGCCAACCTGAAAACGGTCACCGAAGGGCTCGCCTTGGCCGAGGAAATTGGCGCCCGATGCTGCGTTGACATCGCCGGTTCGTATAACCCCCAAAGCTGGTTCGGCCCGCATCCGGACAACCTCTCCGAACGGTTCTTCCAGGAGACGGTCGAAAACTCGCGAAAGATCATCGACGCGGTCAAGCCCAAGCGGGCCAAGTTCTGTTTCGAGATGATGGGCTGGGCACTGCCCGACAGCGTCGATTCCTACTTGAAGCTCATCAAGGCGATCGACCGCGACGCGTTCGGAGTGCATCTGGACCCGTGCAACCTGATCAACAGCCCCGCGCGATTCTACAAGAACACCGAGCTGCTGAACGACTGCTTCGACCGGCTCGGCCCTTCGATCGTCAGTTGTCACGCCAAGGATCTGACCTGGGACATCGAGATGAACATCCACTTCCGCGAGGTGACGCTCGGGACCGGTTCGTTGGATTACGAGACCTTCCTGAAACGACTGGCCGCCTTGCCGGGCGACGTGCCGTTGATGATCGAGCACATGGCCAACGCCGAAGAATACGACAAGTCGCGTCGTCATCTCTTGGAGTTGGGGTCGAAAATCGGGGTCAGCTTCGGGTAGCCCGACGGGAGTGTCCCGCAAAGTGCCTGCCCGCCGAATCACGAAATTTCGTTCTTAATGCGTCGCGTTTGGCCGGCCTTGGCAGCAAACTCCCGCTTGACGGCTTACGTAGACCCCATAGAATGAGGGAGGGCAAAAGGCGAGTATCCGTTGTCTCGATTGAAGACAGTCATGCCTCCCGATCCACGCAAAACGCCGACCGGCACACTGCCCGAAGGGGCCTTGCCGGGACTGGCCAAAGACCTCGATCCGCAAGAAACGGCCGAATGGCTCGAGTCGTTCGAGTATGTGTTGCGCCGCGACGGGAGCGAGCGGGCGGCCTTTCTGTTGGATAGGCTCAAAGAGACGGCCTATCGCCAAGGTGTGCACTTTCCGTCCGTCGCCACCACGCCCTACGTGAACACCATCCCGGTCGAACGGCAGCCCGATTATCCGGGCGATCGCGAAATCGAACGCCGCATCAAGAGCATCATCCGCTGGAACGCCATGGCCATGGTCGTTCGGGCGAACCAGCAAAGCCCGGGCATTGGCGGGCACATTTCGACCTTCGCCTCGGCCGCCACGCTCTACGAGGTGGCATTCAACCATTTCCTGCACGGCAAGGAAGGTCGCCAGCCGCCCGACCAGGTCTTCTTCCAAGGCCATGCCGCACCGGGGATCTACAGCCGGGCGTTCCTGTTGGGCCGAATCAGCGAAGATCAATTGAAAAACTTCCGCCGCGAGCTGGCACCCGGCGGGGGACTCTCCTCGTATCCGCATCCCTGGCTGATGCCCGACTTCTGGGAATTCCCCACCGTCTCGATGGGCTTAGGGCCGATTATGGCCATCTACCAGGCCCGCTTCAACCACTACCTGGTTGACCGCGGTATCAAACCGGACGCCGAGGCCTCGCGCGTTTGGGCTTTCCTCGGCGACGGCGAAACGGACGAACCCGAAACCCTCGGCGCCATTACGTTGGCCGCCCGGGAGAAACTCGACAACTTGATCTTCGTGATCAATTGCAACCTGCAACGGCTCGACGGGCCGGTTCGCGGCAACGGCAAGATCATTCAGGAGCTCGAAGGCGCCTTCCGCGGCGCCGGGTGGAACGTGATCAAAGTGGTCTGGGGCTCACAGTGGGATCCGCTGCTGCTGGCCGATACCGACCGGCGGCTCGTGCGGCGGATGACCGAGGTGGTAGACGGGCAATATCAGAAATACACGGTCATGCCCGGCAGCTATACCCGCGAGCACTTCTTCGGCATCGACGAGCAACTCAAGTCGGCGGTCGCCCACCTCAGCGACGAGCAGATCGAACGGCTCAACCGCGGCGGGCACGACCCGGCCAAGGTCTATGCGGCCTACCGCGAGGCCGTCGAGCACCAGGGCGCTCCCACGGTCATTCTGGCCAAGACGATCAAAGGCTACGGTCTGGGTGAGGCGGGCGAAGGTCGCAACATCACGCACCAGCAGAAGAAGCTCAACCAGGAAGAGTTGATCGAGTTCCGACGCCGGTTCGATATCCCCATCTCCGACGAGCAGGCGGCCGGCGCCGTGTTCTACAAACCGCCGGAAGATAGCCCGGAGATGCGATACGTCCGCGAGCGTCGCAAGCAGCTCAGCGGTTTCGTCCCCGGCCGGCGCTCCGCCCTGGTCCGCTTGAAACCGCCGAAGTGGGAAGATTTTGCCGAGTTCTTTGCCGGCAGCGAGGGGCGGGAAGTCTCCAGCACCATGGCCTTCGTGCGGCTGTTGACCCGACTGTTGCGCGACAAAAATGTCGGCCGCTATGTGGTGCCGATCGTGCCCGACGAGGCGCGGACCTTCGGCATGGAATCGCTCTTCCGCCAGTTCGGCATCTACTCGCACGCCGGCCAGCTTTACGAACCGGTCGATTCGGAGAAATTCCTCTACTACCGTGAAGCGACCGACGGGCAGATCCTCGAAGAAGGGATCACCGAGGCCGGCTCGATGTCGTCGTTTATCGCCGCCGGTACGGCCCATAGCAGCCATGGCGTGAACCTGATCCCCTTCTTCATCTACTATTCGATGTTCGGGATGCAAAGGATCGGCGACCTGATCTGGGCGGCCGGCGACATGCGATGCCGAGGGTTCCTGTTAGGCGGTACGGCCGGGCGAACCACACTGGCCGGCGAGGGACTTCAGCATCAGGACGGCAACAGCCATCTGTTCGCCATGGCCTACCCGAACCTGCGGGCGTACGACCCGGCCTATGCCTACGAGATGGCCGTCATTGTGCTCGACGGCATGAAGCGGATGTACTACGAAGAGGAAGACATCTTCTACTACATCACGCTGATGAACGAAAACTACGAGATGCCCATCCTCCCCCTGGGCGCCACCGAGGGGATCTGCCGCGGTATCCACCCGATTTCCCAGCGCGATTCCGGTAGCGGCAAGCCGCACGTGCAACTCTTCGGCTCCGGCGCGATCCTCCGCGAGACGCTCCGCGCCCAGGAGATCCTCGATCAGAAGTTCGGCGTCTCCAGCAGCGTCTACAGCGTCACCAGCTACAAGGCGC
>CAYYOX010000526.1:0-3836 GCA_964473065.1 uncultured Planctomycetaceae bacterium
GGCACCGAGCCGGGGAGTTTTACGGCGGGTAAACATCGATTCATGCTCGGAGCCAGTCCCCATTTTCCACTCCGCAAGACTGAGTTTGCCGATCTCCAGACAACCGCGTCGGGTGCGTTGACAACCCCGCGAGAATCTGGTAACACAAGCGATTCGGTTGGGTTTACGCCGTGCTCGGCGGGTGAATCCAATCTTGGACCGTTTTTCTCGGAACAGCCATTGCCGACCTAAGAATCGGTGATATTGGCGCTGAAAGTTAACCTATAAGGAGAGTTGCCTTGGCTTTGGATCCTACGAAACATGCCGACTGGGAGATCGCGCACGAAGCGGAATCTCGGATGAAAACCTGTTACCAGCTTGCCGACGAGTTGGGCCTGGCCAAGGATGAGTTGCTCCCGCATGGCAATTATATCGGCAAAGTCGACTACATGAAGGTGTTGAATCGCCTGAAGGACAAGCCGGACGGCAAGTTCATCGAGGTGACCGCAATTACCCCGACCCCCATGGGTGGAGGCAGGTCGACGACCACGATGGGGCTTTTACAAGGGCTCGGGAAGCGCGGCATGAAGGTCGGGGCCTGTATCCGGCAGCCTTCCGGCGGGCCGACCATGAACATCAAGGGCTCGGCCGCCGGCGGTGGACTCTCGCAGTGCATCCCGCTGACCGAGTTCTCCCTGGGGCTGACCGGCGACATCAACGCGCTGATGAACGCCCACAATCTGGCCATGATCGCCCTGACCTCCCGGATGCAACACGAGCGCAACTACAGCGACGCCCGGCTGGAGAAGATCGGCCTGAAGCGATTGGACATCGACCCGACCAACGTCGAGATGGGTTGGGTGATCGACTTCTGTGCCCAGGCCCTGCGTAACATCGTCATCGGCATCGGCGGCAAGATGGACGGCTTCATGATGCAGAGCAAGTTCGCCATCGCCGTCTCTTCGGAAGTCATGGCCATCTTGTCGATCTTCAGCGACCTGAAAGACCTGCGTCAGCGAATGGGTGAGATTGTGGTCGCCTACGACAAGCGGCGCAACCCGGTCACGTGCGAGGATCTCGAAGTGGCCGGCGCCATGACCGCCTGGCTGCGCGAGGCGATCAATCCCAACCTGCTGCAATCTCTGGAAGGCCAGCCGTGCTTCGTGCATGCCGGTCCGTTTGCCAATATCGCCGTGGGTCAGTCGTCCGTCGTGGCCGACAAGATCGGCCTGAAACTGGCCGACTACCACCTCACCGAGTCGGGCTTCGGGGCCGATATCGGGTTCGAGAAGTTCTGGAACGTCAAGTGCCGCTACAGCGGAAACATCCCCAACGTGTCGGTCATTACGACCACGATCCGCGGGCTGAAGCATCACGGCGTCGAGGCCGGCGCGCTGCCTTGCCCTCCGGGAAAACCGATCCCCAAGGAATACTTCGAGGAAAACCTGGCCTGGCTCGAGGACGGGTTCGCCAACTTGGCCCAGCATATCCGCACGGTCAAGAAGTCGGGTATCAAACCGGTGGTTGCGATCAACGCCTTCCACAGCGACACCGAAGCGGAAATCGAATTGACCCGCAAAATGACCGAGGCCGTGGGCGCTCGGGTTGCCGTTTCCAAGCATTGGCAATACGGCGGCGAGGGGGCCCTCGAGTTGGCCGACGCGGTGGTCGACGCCTGTGAAGAGAAGGTCGACTTCAAGTTCCTCTACGAGTTGGACACGCCGCTGGGTGAGCGGATCGAGCGGATCGCCAAGGAAGTCTACGGCGCCGACGGCGTCTCCTACACGCCGGAAGCCGACGCCAAGCGGAAGCGGTTCGAGGCCGATCCTAAGTTCAAGGACTTTGCCACGATGATGGTCAAGACGCACTTGAGCCTCAGCCACGATCCGACTCGCAAGGGCGTGCCCAAGGGATGGACGTTGCCGATTCGCGACTTCCTGATCTACGCGGGGGCCCGGTTCCTTTGCCCCGTGGCCGGCAATATCTCCCTGATGCCCGGCACCGGCTCCAACCCGGCCTACCGACGGATCGACATAGACACCGAAACCGGACGAGTCCAAGGGCTGTTCTAGAGAATTACTGCCCGAACAATGCCCACAATCGGTCGATCGCCCGGGGGGCGAGACGTTCCGGCTTTGCCGAAGCGTCTTCCGGGCTGAACTCGCGGAGCCAATCCACGTTTTCGAATTCGTCGTTTAGCGGCGCGTCGTTTAGCGGCGGGGCCCCGTCCATTGGAGAGTAGGGCCCCGCGTTTTTCGCGTCGGCAGCCAAATCAATCAACTCCAACTCCGTGCCCGACCAAGTCTGACCATTCCTCGCGATCAGCGTATCGATCGCATTGACCCGACGGTCGCGGTTGAAGTCGTACGGCGTGTCGATCGTGGCCGGGTCGAAGAACGGATGCGGATTCTGGCGGGTCAGCAACACATCGGCCGCGTCGACCTTTCCATCCCCCGTACACTCGCCCGCCAGATTGCCGAAATAAAACACGTCCGGCGCAGTCAGGCCCGTGTCGCCGGTAACCAGCACGGTCACTTCGAGCCACGTGTTTCGAATCGCGCCGTCATTCCAGGTCAGCACAATCTGGTCGCCCGTGGCGTCGACACTTGCCGGCGCGGGAGCATCAACCCAGTTGGCCGGCGTGTTGTCGTTGCCCAGCTTGAAGGTGAAATCGGCGGCGTCGATGCCCGCCGAGTTGGCCAGGCCAAACACATTGATGACGATCCCGTTGATGCCCTTGGCATAGTTGGTATAGTTGGCAAAGCTCGCTTGTCCGCCGGGCAGCAAGCCCGTCTTGTCCGTGGCGATCGAACTGCCCAACGCCGAGTCGTTGTAGAAGACGTAACGACCCGTCACGCCCGTGGTGTTGAGTTGCTCGGCCATGCCGGGCGTAGGATCTTCCGGCGACCAACTTGCCTGGTCGTTCCCCCAAAGGTTCACTCCGGCCCGACTGAGCGATTTCCCGGCGGCGTTGGCGCTCGGATACCACGTATCGACATACTCGATCTGGTCCTCCAGCGGGTGCGGGACGTAGAGCGGATCGTCGGCCGGCGGCGTGTCGGGGCGTTGCAGTTGGATCTGCTCGCCCGTGTTGCTGAGCCGATCGCCGAACGTGCCGACGATTTGCACTTCCGTGGCGATGCCATAGTAGCCGCGGAAGTCGGCCAACTTGGCCGCATCGCTCGCGTCGAACGCGACGATCACCAACGTCGTGCGCGAGTCGATCATCGTGCCGGGCGCAAAGTCGAAATCGAAACCGCCACGCAGCCGCCAACCGGTCAGATCGATCGGCGCTGCCGTCATGTTGAAGAGCTCGATGAATTCGAGGTTCTCCGGCAGGATGCCTGACACGTCCGGTGCGTTATACATCACCTCGCTGATCAACACCTCGGGCCCAATCCGCGGACCGCTATTGGGACCGTCGATCGTGCGGCCGGTCATGGGATAGAGATCGCCCGTCTCGTTGGGCCATCGACCGAACGATTCGCCGTCGAGTGACGAGCCGAACTCGACATGATCGGCAAACCGCAAGGTGCCGCCGCCGCCCGGATCGGCCAGCAGCCACACATCGTCACCCCGGGCGCCGCTCAGCGCAAAGTCTTTCACCCCCAGGCCGCCGAACTCGTCGATCGGATCAAAGGCCAGCGTCTGTCCCTCGTAGTGGCCTTCGTAGAAAGTGACGTAACCATACGCCGGAATCGACGTGCCGGCCGGGATCTGGAACTTCAGGAAATCGCTGCTGTCGTCGCTAAGCCACCAACCGCCGATGGAAATCTCGGTGTCGGTCGAATTGTACAACTCGATCGCGTCGACTAGAAGACCCTCACCCTGGCCCTCTCCCGGAGGGAGAGGGGAGT
>CAYYOX010000526.1:3846-5102 GCA_964473065.1 uncultured Planctomycetaceae bacterium
GAGGCCGGTCAGCGCGTGCATGTGGGGGGCCGCAAGGTGTTCGCCGCGGTTGCTCAATGCGCCCGTATATTGGCGGGCCAGTGCGATCGCGTTGCCGTAACGGCTGCGGAAGGCGCCCGCATTGCGAGCGATCACCACGATCTCGCCCGGGTCGAACAGATCTCGGGAGGCCTCGGCAAAGGGGAGCGTCAGGCCCGTGTTCTGGGAGTTGCCGGAAGGCGGTTCCATGAAGGTCCAGTCGGTCTGGCTGTCATGGTCGGCGCTGCCCTGGCGTATGAGCGAGTCGGAGGTGGCCCCTTCGGTCGACACGGCAGCGCCCTGCCACGCCAAGGCCGCCGGATTGCCGGAGAACCCGTTGATCTGAACGTCCATCGAGGCCAGTGCGTCGGCATCGTAACCCCAGACGACGAAATCGACGACTTGCCCTTCGTCGTCGACGATCATCACCCAACCAAGTTCCGCCGTTCGCCAGAATATATTGTCCCCCGCACTATCGGCGTGGTATAACAAGTCACCCGAGTCGATCGAGGCCGGAAGATCCCAAAGGGGGGCGTGTACGTCGTTGATGTTGCCATCCGACGCGTCATTGCCCGCCACGACCCAGCCGGGCGTGTAGATTGTGCTTTCGGCGACGTTCTGAATTTCGATGAAGTCGGGCGTACTGGTGCCGGCCTCGGTGATCACGATCGAAGAGAGCTTGAAGGAATTGTCCAGCGGGAAGGCAAACTCGATCCCGTCGATGAACTGTACCCCGCCAAGCTCGAGCGCCTCGGAACCGACGTTCTGAAACTCGATAAACTCGAAGTCGTTGCTATCGGTAAACCCTTGGGCCATTTCCTCGGGCGTCGGATCGGCCGGATGGTAGTTCAATTCCGTGATCGCCAGGCCGTCCAAGGGTTCGGGCGTGCCGAGAAAGAATTGGGCCTCGTTCAGGGCCGACCATACGTTGCCATTGAGTACGCGCGTCTTTATCAGCGTGGGTCCCGTCAAGTCGATGGGGCCGCTGCCATCCATCGCGTATCGGGCAAGGAGCTTCAGGTCGAAACTGATGTCGCTGCTGCCGCCGCCCCACTGATGCATCTCCACGGCAATCACGTTGTCGCCTTGCACCAACAGCGCGGTGTCAACCGAGTAGGAGTAGAACGTCGTCTCCTCGGCGCCGCCGACGCCGGCAGAAGACGGGGTCAAGTAATCGAAGGCCCCCTCGGCCATGTTGTTGCGCACGATTTCCTGACCGTTGAGATACACCACGGCCC
>CAYYOX010000527.1:0-5096 GCA_964473065.1 uncultured Planctomycetaceae bacterium
TCACGGCGGTCCAACGGATTCGCCCGGGCCCGCTGGGGACGCCGTAGTCGAGGTGGCGGTTGAAGGTGCCGCCGCCGGTGATTTCCAGCACGCCGCCGCGAAGTTCCAACACGCCGGAGCCAAGGCTCGCGCCCGGCGTGGCGCGGAGTTGGCCTTCGTTGATCGTGGTCGGGCCGCTGTAGGTGTTTGCCCCTTCGAGGATTAGCGTTCCCAAGCCGGACTTCACCAGTGCCCCGTCACCGGTGATCGGCACGCTGACGGTAAGGTCGGCCTGCTGGACATAGAAATGCTCGACCGGTGCGGTTACCAGTTCCCCGGTCCCGCTGCCCGTGTTGCGGATATGGAAATCGTGAGGTCCGTCCAACAGGATCGCGGGCGTCAGTAGGTTGCCGCTGCCGTCCAGGTCCAGCGTTTGCCCTACCGAGGGGCTAATCTTCAAACTGCCCACGTTCTTGTTCGATGAGCCGCCGATCACCTCGGTGGTGCTCAGCAGGGCATTGTTCCCAGCAGTGGCGGACGCGAAGGAGACCGTGTCGGCCGCCCTGATGCCCGTCGCCACATCGTAGGTGGCGAAACCCGAGCCATTGACGGTGGCCCAGCCCACGCCGTCGGGGCTATCCAGCAGGCCGGCGCCCGAGAGGGACGGCGACGAACCGAACAGAATCCGCGGCGCGTTGCCAGCGGTTCCCAAAGCCAGGGGGCCGCTGCCGTCGCGGGCCGAGAAGTCGATGGTCGCTCGACCAATCTCGCGCTGAATTTCACTGAATGTGAGTTCCGTGGCCGCACTGCCGCCGGCATGGTGTATCACGCGCACGTTCATGGCGCCGGCGCGCGGTTTGGGCGGCGTCGCCAAGTCATTACCCAGTTGGATCTTACCCAGCGTTTCACTGGAGCCAGCGGCATTGCCGATCAGCACGAACGTCCCGCCGCCACGCGTTTCTACGGGTCCGGCATCGCGAAAACGGTTTGCCAGGTTGGTGTCGTAATTGTCCAGCGTAAAGGTGCCGCCGTTGAGGTTGAGGTTGACTAGATCGCCAGGCATGGCGGCGGCGCCGGCCAGCGTGAGCCCCGCGCCGGAGAACACGCTGAGGGTCTCGTTGACGTTGCACGTGCCGCTGAGCGTCTGGGTGGCAATGCCGCGCACGGCCAAGCTGCCGTTTTGACTATTGGGCCCGAGGTTCCCGCCGTTGGACGTTGCCAGGTTATGCAACGCCCCGGAGAAGGTAGCGTCGGCCAGCGCAAGGACCAACAAGTCGTGCCCGCTGGCGCCGATTTGCGAATCGGTAAGCGTGGTGGCGGCCACGATGATTCCCGCACCGGGCGAGGCCGAGAGCCACTCGCCGGTGCGGAGTTGCGAGGCGTCGCCGTCGACGTCGCTTCCGCTGCCTCCGAGCGACAAGAATGCCGCGCCGGCGGGCAGCACCTCCTGCTCGGGGGCGAATGTGATCGAGTTCAGACGCAGTGCCTTGGGCCCGGCATCGTTGTTGTTATTGAATCGGAAGATGCCGCCCTGCAGGGTAACGCCGCCGGCGAACATGCTGTTGGCCTCATCCAATCGCATGGTGCCGGCGCCGGTTTTCACCAGTGCTCCGGTGCCGCTAAGTATGCCGCGAATGGTTAGTCCGGTCTTGCTGGTGTTTTGGATGTCGAACGTTGCGCCGGCGTTGCCGACGAAGAAGTTACGAGTTTCCGCAGCCTTCAGGGAACTGCTCCCGGTTACCCGCAGCGTGCCGCCGTCGAGGCTGATCGGTCTGGTCAGGTCGCCCAGTTGCTGATCGGTTCTGACGATGACCGTTCCGTCCAGCACGGTCAGCCCGTCGAAGGTATTCACGCCCATGAGCAGCAGTTCGCCCTGGCCGGTCTTGATCAGCCCTGCGCTGCCCTCGAGGGGCGCGTTGATCGTGACGGCATCTGAGGCGTTGGTAACAGCGATCGTGCGGCTGCCTTCTCCCGTACCGGTCAGGTTCAGCTCGTCTCCCCAGAGGTAATAGCCGCTGATGTCGAATTTCAGGCTGCGGGCCGTCACCGGCGCACTGAGGTTGACGATCCCGCCGGTTACGTCAAAGACCGTGTCGTGGGGCGCGGCGCCGGTGTCGTAGGCCTGGTTCGTCGAACCGTTGAACCAGTTAGAGTCCGTGCCACTCCAAGTACCGTCGCCCCCGGCAGGGTTCGGCAAGGCCGCACCGTTGCCGTCCCATTGAAGCAGATCGGCCTGCGCCTCGCCGGTCGCCAGTGCCAGCCCCAAAACGACAGAAAATGCAGCCGCAACAGCCGCCGAGACAATCTTATGCCCCATGCGATGGTGTTCTTTCGTAGGCCGATGCTCAGATGATTGCACTGTGGGACACCTTGCGGACGAACCTTCTCGTCGCGCCTTCTCTTGGAACGGATTATTTCCTCATGCGGCGGGCGAGTTGCACCCGACGACCCAGCAGCACGGCCAGGGCGAGGATCAAGAGCGCCATGCTCGACGGCTCCGGCACCAAATGGGACTGGGTCTTGAGCATGTCATCCTGCACTTGCTGAAGCACGTTGGCGTGGCGGTCCGTCATCCACTGGCGGAGGCCGTCGAAGTGGCCGGCGATCTCCTCGGGTGTGCTGCCAATTTTACTGTCGGGATCTTCCAGAATCGACGGCGTCAGCACCGCCTCCAGTTCGCTCAGGAAGTCGTTACTTGCCTCCACCGCCAAGGGACCGTCGAGCAGGTCCAGCATGATCTGGTTGTACTGGTCGTGGAACGCGGGGGAATCGATGATGAACTCTTGGTAATCAGACATCCCGCCCCCCTTGTTGAGATAGATGCTGGTGGTCGGACTCTGCAAAACCGCGTCGAGGTCCCAGGGGAAGTGCAAGCGCTGGCCGCCCGCGGCGCCAACCTCGTAATCTGCGAAGAAGAAGTTCTTGCCCTTGTTGATCATTTCGTCGGGATTGCCCGTAAAGGCGTTTATCGCCCCCACTGTGAGCATCTGCTCCATGTCGATCAGGCTTTCCACTTGCGTCTCATAGCCGGGCGGCGGGTCAAGACCATGGGCCGCGAACGGTGTGTAGTACAGCGCCTCCACGGCCGGGCTGTCGCCGCTGCCCGATTTCAACTCGGGTGGGCCAACGTCGCTTTTCTTGTAGAGCCACGTTTCGCCCGATACCCAAAGGTCGCCGTTTCGCAGGAAGGTCTTGTCGGGCTGCTCCACATTGGCGTACACGCCCAAGCGCTGTCCGTTCACAGTGACGTTCACCCACGAAGCCAGCGGCGGGTGGTAGCCGTCGGGGCCGTCACTGGCAGCGCGGCGGTGCAAGTACCAGGCGAACCCCTCCGACACGGCGTCCTCGTCGTAGCCATTCTCCAGGCTCAGCTTCTTCACGCCGTGCCAGCGGAGGTTGTCGAAGTACTGGTTGATGTCAACCTTCAACGCCACCTTGTCGCCGTTGGCCTCGTTCGGCTTGCGCCGGAGGCTGACCGCGATCTTGCTCTCGCCGTCGGCCCAGAAATAGGCCGGCAACTCGATATCGTAGGTCGTGTCGTTGCGGATCGTGTTCCAGTCCGCCGGGGCCATTTCCAAGTTCAGGTTCAGCACCTGCAGCGGATCGTAGAGGTCGGCGTAGCCGGGGACCTGAGCCTGCATACGCTCGGCTCGCGCGACGGCCGCTAGCACGATCAGCACCGTCAGAATTTGTCGATATCGTTGCATACTACGACATTTCATCATGAAGCCCCCACTTCTCTGGACGAAAGGTCCTGCAAACCCCCGAAGTCCCATTCCTGACCAACATTTAGCGTACCAAGAAAAGCGGTTCGTGTCAATCGACGGGGGAAACGGGGCGGAAACCACGCCATTGGCGGGGTGCCATTGCGGCGACTGTGCGCAAAAAAGCTCAGGGGTTGCAATCCCTGGGCTTGGACCAGTTTTGTAGGGTGCGTGAAACGCACCAATCTTCAATGCATTACAACAGAATGGAGTTCATGGTGCGTTTCACGCACCCTACATTTCTACTGGTTGCTTCGCAACACCGACGATTCTCCGAATAAGTCTCTTTCAGTGGCAGGGACTACTCCGGAGAATCATCTCTGCTACCCTTTGGCGCAGCCAACCGCCCTCATCACTTGCGGATGGTTATCGGCACGTCGTTCTCTTGCGGCGTGCCGGGCGTGCTTCGGCCGGCGGCGACGTATTCTTCCAGTAGGCCTGCGAGACGCTCGACGATCTCGGGATGCTTGTCCTGCAGGTTGGTCGTTTCAGCCGGATCCGTTTCGAGGTCGTACAATTGCAACGGCGGCAAGCCGGACTGTTTGGCCTGGCGATCATTAGGGCTGGTCCAACCGCCCGACCCGGCACAGAAGAGGAGTTTCCACTTGCGCGTGCGAATGGCGAACTTGCCCGACGCCGATTGATGCACCACGGCCTCGTGGATGGCGAGATCCTCGCCGTGCAGCAGCGGTAGAATGTTAGCGCTGTCTTCGCCCGCCTCGTCCGGCAGATTCGCGCCGACGATCTGGGCAACGGTTGCCATCAGGTCCGATTGGCAGATCAGCCGCTCGGACGACGTGCCCTGTTTCACCACGCCGGGCCAACGAACGAAGAACGGCACGCGGTGGCCGCCTTCCCAGACATCGGCTTTGTAACCGCGATAGGGACCGCTGGGGAAATGGCCCTTCGCTTCGAGTTGCTTCGCGCCGACATAGGGCGCACAGCCGTTGTCGCTGGTGAAGATGACCAGCGTGTTGTCGGCGACGCCCGCGTTGTCGATGGCTTCGAGCACCCGTCCGACGACGGCGTCGGTTTCCATGACGAAATCGGCATAGGTGTTCAATCCGCTCTTGCCTTGGAACGGCTTGTTCACAGCCAGCGGCGTGTGGGGCGAGGTGAGCGGCATGTAGAGGAAGAACGGTTCGACTCGCTTGGCCGAGCGCTCGATATAGTCGCAGGCCCGATCGCCGAGCGCGGGCAGAATCGGTTCCAACGTCCAGCCGGGCAAAGCGGGGCCCTGCAAGCTGGCCTGATTGTTCTT
This sequence comes from uncultured Planctomycetaceae bacterium, assembly GCA_964473065.1. Lineage (GTDB taxonomy): Bacteria > Planctomycetota > Planctomycetia > Pirellulales > Thermoguttaceae > CAYYOX01. The sequence goes on from CAYYOX010000527.1 coordinate 5,005, forward strand.
CAAGAGTTTCGCGGGCAGGAATTCGGACGGGATGCCGTCGGTGCGGTCGTTTTCGATGAAACAGTAGGGCGGCCAATTGGGTACGTCGGTGC
>CAYYOX010000528.1:0-5089 GCA_964473065.1 uncultured Planctomycetaceae bacterium
GTATTCTTGCCAGTGGGTTTCTACCAAGTTTTTTAAAATTATCACCTCCCTTGTTTTTTGGTTAATTGGTTAATTGGTTGAGTGGTTTACTGGTTAATACGAAAACGGCCAAAGGTTGAAATAGTTTTTCATTTGCCACCAGCGGTAGGCCAGACCCTTGGGTTCAAAGATCATAAAGGCACAGATGGCCAGGCCGAAGGCGGCCTCCTTAATAAACAAAAAGTCCATTAAAAGCTTGGGATATGTATCGGCCAGGGGTATGACCGCTAGTTGCAACAGTTCCATCACCACGACCATGAATATGGAACCGAAAATGGCACCGTGCAGGGACCCCACACCACCGATAAGAATCACGCCCACAAGCCACAGAGACCAGAACCAGGGAAAATGCTCGGGACTGATGGCCGCCAGGTTGCTGATCCAGAAAGCCCCGGCAATGCCGCCGATCGCTCCGGCCGTGAAAAAAGCCAGCAGCTTATATTTGACAACATTGATCCCCATAACTTCGGCCGAGATATCATTGTCCCGGATCGCCACCCAGGCACGGCCGACCCTGGAACGCAGGAGCGAGTCAGGTTTGTCTAGTGGGCTGCGCGCAAAGACCCAGCCGGCGGCCTTGCGGACAGGCAGAAAAGCACACAAACAACTCGCACAGCAGAATGCCTGCCGTTATAATAAGCGGTTGGGGACCGTATGGTTTAAGATTCCCCGGACGCTTCGAACTATCTCCAACAAAGGATTCCAGCCACCATGGCGCCTCGAAGATCTTTCCGCAACCGATCCAAGCCGGGACCTGGTAGCCGGCTTGCGTTCGAACAACTCGAGTCGCGTTTGGTGTTGGATGTCGGGCCGTTGTTTATCAGCGAGTTCATGGCGATCAACAACAACACATTGGCCGATGAGGACGGCGAATACTCCGACTGGGTCGAGATCCACAACCCGACCGACTCGGCCGTCGACCTGGACGGCTGGCACCTGACCGACGACGCGGCCAACTTGACCCAATGGCAATTTCCCTCCGTGATGCTCGATCCGGGCGAGTATCTGCTGGTGTTTGCTTCAGGAAAGAACCGCACCGACCCGAGCGGAGAACTGCACAGCAATTTCCAACTCAGCAGGGATGGTGAATACCTGGCGCTGATCGAGGCCGACGGTCTGACCGTGGCACACAAATATGCCCCGTTTCCTGCTCAGAGTGCCGACGTCTCCTACGGTCTGATCCAGGACGCCTCGTCCGTCGTGCCCGAAGGGGCCAAGTTCACCTACCTGGTGCCCAGCGCCGATGACGCCGCCCTGGGAACCACCTGGAGTGAAACCACCTTCGACGACTCGTCGTGGAACGGGTCTCACCGTGACTCGCGCCCCGTCACCCGCCAGGCGGGCACCGATCTGCCCGATTACTTCGAGATCCAGAACGTCTCGGACCAGAACATCAACACGCAAGGCTGGGTGGTGGTGGCCAATGATGCGGTGGCCTACGAGATCAACGACGTTCACGAGCCGTTGTGGACGTTTCCCGATTCGGTGGCCCCGGGCGAGTTGATTCATCGGCCCGACACGGAAGGGGACAACATCTTCTGGCGCAACTCCGACGAAGGCTGGTTGATGATCCTCGACGATCAAGGCGTGCTCGTAGATTTCGTGGTCTGGGGATACACTCAGGAGGCCTTTGACTCGTTTGCACCGGACGTTCCGGGCTTTGGAACCATTCGGGTGGACGGCGTCTGGAGCGGTCCGCCCGTCTCGGCCGAGGGGGCTGCTTCCATCGCTCTGCAACGGGTCGGATACGCCGACCACGACGACAATTCCGATTGGACCTTCGATCAGGACCCTTCCGGCGACGCGCAGAACGTCGGCCTAACGTGGCCCTTTATCGGCGATGGGACCGCTTCGCGGACCGGTGTCGGTTTCACACCCAACGCGGACGGTTTCGGTGACGCCATTCGGACCGATGTCGAGGCGGCCATGCACGGGGTGAATGCTTCGCTGTGGACGCGGAGCCTCTTCAGCATCGCCGACACCTCGGCCATCGAATCGTTGCACTTGCGGATGAAGTACAACGACGGGTTCGTGGCTTACATCAATGGCCAGGAGGTCGCCCGCCGCAATGCCCCCGTCTCCCCGCAATGGGACTCGGCAGCCAGCTTGTGGCGATCGTACGAAGAATCGTCGCAGTACGAGCAGTTCAATCTGACCGGCGTGGTGTCCGCTCTGGTAAATGGCACGAACATCTTGGCCATCCACGGAATGAACTTCACGGCCGACGATGCCGATTTCCTCCTGCTGCCCGAACTAATCGCCGGCCAGACGATCCGCGACGCGGAACGCTTTTTCCACACCCCCACGCCCGAAAGTCCCAACGTCGCCGATTTCGTGGTGATCAACGAGATCCACCATAATCCGGATATTGACACCGAACCGGTGGAGTTCATTGAGCTTTACAACGCCGGAGTTGATGCGATTGATATCTCGGGTTGGTTTTTGTCTGGCGGTGTTTCCTACACTTTTCCTGGCAATACGATTCTGGGTGTGAACGAGTACATTCTCGTGGGGCAGGATCCGGTTGCCATAGACAGCAAGTTTGGAGTGGCATCCTACGGTCCGTTTGTCGGCAAGCTCGCAAACGACGGCGAGACGGTAACGCTTCGTGATGCGGCCGGTGTGGAAGTCGACAGAGTGGACTACCAGTTGGGGTTTCCCTGGCCTACCGTCGGTGACGCTCCGGGCAATTCCATGCAACTGTTGAATCCCGTTCTGGACAACGATCTTGGGGGAAGCTGGCGTTCGGGCACTCCAACGCCGCTTGCTGCCAATTCCGTTCTCAACGGGCCCAGCACCATCCCGCCCCAGATTCGGCAAGTGCGGCATACACCGAAGCAGCCGACGAGCGCCGATACGGTAAAACTTACGGCCAAGGTTACGGATCCGGACGGTGTTATCAACGTTACGCTGCACTATCAGATCGTCGATCCGGGAGCGTATATCCGCGTCACGGATCCAGCCTATGAAACAACCTGGGCGGATCTTGCGATGGGCGATGAAGGCACCAACGGTGATGAAGTTGCCGGTGACGATATCTTCACGGTTGAAATACCCGACTCTGTGCATGTTCACCGCCGCCTCATCCGCTACCGGATTACTGTAGAAGACGCTCTTGCCAACTCGGTGAGAGTGCCTTATGCCGACGACCCCCAGCCGAACTTCGCCTACTTCGTCTACGACGGCGTACCGGCCTGGAGCGGAGCCGTCAATCCGGCCGGCAGCGGTGAAGAGACCAACGTCGTGACGTACGGCACCGACGTCATGGGCAGCCTGCCCGCCTATCACCTGATAGCGAAAGAGAGTGATGTTGACGAGGCCATGTATAACAGTTCCTCAAATCCCGGATGGTACGGCACATTCGTGTATGACGGCGACGTGTACGACCATATTAGCTATCGCGCGCGGGGATCGTGGACGACATACAGGTACGGCAAGAACAAGTGGAAATTTGCCTTCAATCGGGGGCATTGGTTTGAGGCGCGCGACCAGTACGGCACGAAATACGATACCAAGTGGAGACGCCTGAATTTCTCTTCCGGTTTCACGATGGTTGATTTCAATCCTAACCGTGGCGAGGCGGGCATGATTGAAGCGCTCAGCTTCAAGCTGTTCAATATGGCCGGAGTGCCTGCCGCACGCACGCACTGGTTGCATTTCCGTGTGGTCGACAACGCCGCTGAAGCGGTCGCGGCCAACCAGTATGAGGGTGATTTCTGGGGTCTGTACCTTGCCATTGAACAGCCGGACGGCCAGTTTGTTAAAGAACACGACCTGCCGGACGGTAACCTCTACAAGGGCGATCACACCCGGCTGATGAATCAGGGGGCCAGTCAGGTAACCGACGGGTCGGATATGGCCTGGTTTGGGAGTACCAGCACGGGATACCCCCGCAATCCGACGCAGCCCGTGTCGTGGTGGGAATCCAACGTCAACCTGGAAAACTACTACAGTTGGAGGGCGATCGTAGAGGCCACGCACAACTACGATCTCACATCGTACGCCTGGCCGATTGCAAGCGACAACATGCTGCACTTTCGCGATCCGGAAACCGGACTGTGGCGAGTCTTACCGTGGGACTTGAATATAAGTTGGGATCGTCCTGGAGTCCAGGGTGAGTGGGACAATGAGAGCTTTAAGAAGATGTTCGATCATGCCGAACTCTACATGCCCTACCAGAATCGTGTCAGAGAGATTCAGGACCTGTTGTTCAACACCGACCAGACATGGCAACTGATTGACGAATTCGCCTCGTTTCTCATGGTTCCAGGCGGCGCGGCGTCGTTTGTCGACGCAGACCGAGCCATGTGGGACTACCATCCGCGCGTGGTCGACACTCCCTGGGAGGGAACTTTCTATGACAATGATGATTTGCGGAATTACTTCACTCAGGATTTCGCGGGTGTGGTCGCGAAGCTGAAGGCGTTTGTGGGGCCGTGGAATCCGCCGTTGAGCTGGGCCGGCGACAAGCCGCCTTCGATTGCCGACGATCCTGCTACTCCACGCATGCCCACCGTTACGTACACCGGCGAGGTTGGGTTTCCGATCGATGGTTTGACCTTCGAAACCTCCGCCTTCAGCGATCCGCAAGGTGTCGGCACGTTTGCGGCCATGAAGTGGCGGATCGCAGAGGTTACCGACCCGGCCGCACCAAGCTACGATCCGGCCGCGCCCGTCATTTACGAGATCGACCCCGTCTGGGAAAGCGATGAACTGACCAGCTTCGACAGCCAGATCACCATTCCCGACGAGACCCTGCAAGTCGACCACGCCTACCGGGTTCGCGTGCGGATGAAGGACAACACGGGCCGTTGGGGCCACTGGTCCGATCCGGTCGAGATGATCGCCGGCTTGCCGACCGGGCCGCCGCTCGGTGGGCTGCGGATCACCGAGATCAACTACAACCCGCATGACCCCACGCCGCAAGAGGCGGCCGCCGGATTCATCGACAACGACGCGTTCGAGTTCGTCGAACTGTTGAACACGAGCAGCTTGCCGATCGACTTGACCGGCGTGCAGTTTACCGCGGGGATCGATTTCGACTTCACCG
>CAYYOX010000529.1:0-5085 GCA_964473065.1 uncultured Planctomycetaceae bacterium
CTTTTCGGCCAAGAGGATCTCGTCCACGTCGCCGCGCGAGCCGACCGTGGCGGTGATCCGTCCGTCCCATTCCCAGGACCAGGACGAGCGGCTTGCCCGGTGTGTTCTTAGTAAGCGAGGCAGTTCGCGGGAAATCTTCAGCCCCATTTGCAACGCGCCGGGACGCTTCTTCGCCACGGCCTCTAACACGCGCTCCTGATCACCGGTGGCGTCTTCGAGCGTCGGCTCGGACAGTACCAGGGGATATTTCTCGACCAACGGATCGACCTCGGTCTGCGGCCGTTCGGCGCCGCGATGGGCGAAGTCGCGAAATCGCTCGCTGTCGCGGCCGATCTCCTGGTATCCACCCAAGCGGGACTCGGGCGGAACTTCGACCACCAGATCGCTCTTGGGCACCACCTGGCAGGCCAGGACGTATCCGCGTCGGATTTCGTCGCGGGTGAGGAACTCGGTCGACTCGCCCTCGACCTCGCCCTCGCGAACGATCACGCGGCACTTTCCGCAGATCCCCTCGCCGCCGCAGATGGCGCCAACGTAGACATCGGCCGCACGAGCCGCCGTCAAGAGGTTGGTCCCCTCATCGACCGCCGCCGCTCGATCGTCAGGCAGAAACTGGATGCGAAAGTCGGCCATGGTTATTTGGGCTATGCGTAGGGTGGGTCGAGGAACGAAGACCCACGCGCGAAAACTACGTCGTGGGTCTTCGCTGCTCGACCCACCCTACATGTTATGTTACGCTTTCCATTGCTTCTTGAGGTAATTGGGGATGCCCGAGGCTTCCTTGGGGCCAATCAGGACTTCCCAGCCCGACTCGTCCTCGATGCCGGCGGAGAGCACGGCGACGAAGCCTGGGATAATCAGCTTGCGGTGCGAAAGAGACTCTTCGATTCCCGACGCCTTCAGGGCCTTGGTGATGGTCTCGGAGTTGAACTTGTCGGAGGCCCAGGCCGTCAGGACCGAGGTGCCTTCGGTGTCGACCGCCAGCACGTAGGCCGGCACGCGGCTCGACTCGACTTCGCCTTCGACCGAGTAGTAGCTCAGCGAGAAATTCGTAGTCACCAGCACGGGCGAATCGCCGTTGACCTCGCCCACCGAGTTGAGCTTCGGCTCGACAGCCACCGGCTTTTGCGGGTCGATATAGATGTCTTGTCGCGTGGTCAGTGCCGGAAGGATCTGCCACTTTTCGATCAGATCGGTGACCAACACGCCGGCGTACTTGGCGATGTAGGTGCTGGCTTCGACAATCTGCAAGTTGGGGTCCGAACCGCCGGTAAACGCGATCATAGGATAACCGAACGGGCGGAAGTTCTTCAGCGACAAGCGGCGAATGGTGGTCATTGCTTCGAGGGTCGCCTTGAGACCTTCGGTGCCCGGGTCGAGCACGATCTCTTCGACGCCGGCGGCCGCGACCTTCTCGGACAGTTCGGCCAAGGCTTCCAAACTCTCGGCCCGGATCCCCAGCGGGCAACTGTTGGCCTTGGCCACCTTGGCGGCGGCTTCGGCCTCGGTCGGGTCGGAGATGTACAACAACGGGCGCTTGCCGGACAGGGCGTCGGCCGCCTTGGCCAGATTGGCCGCCTTGGCGGAGATCACCACGCACGCCAAGCCGGTCTTCTCGGACGCGGCGGCGGCAGCCTTAGCCAGCTTGCCGGCGTCACCCGACTCGTTGCAGACGGCCACCAGATTCACAGCGATCTGGGTTCCGACCCGTTCGAACTTCAACTGAGCGATCGCCTCGGCCCGCTGGGCCAGGGCCGCATCGTCCAGCGTGTCGGAAATACGAACGGCCACGCCGGCCTGACGGTGGAACCGCTCCTCGTGGCGATAGAGTTGGGTCTCGTTGCCGATTTTCACTTCCGCCTCGTCGGTCCCGATCACGACCAGTTGGATGGGCGGACGCGAGGCCGACTCCAGGGCCGCCTTGGCCTCGTCGGTCACGTGAGGACAGGCATCCAGCGAGATCTGCTTGGTGGCCATTTTCATGGCAAACGCCAGACAAGTCGGCAAACCGCAGTCCTTGCAGTTTGTTTTCGGCAATTGCTTGTAGATTTCCAGACCGGTAAGAGCCATGATTCCTCCTTGGAGCCTAGCTTTGGTAGGGGTTAGGGTTTTTTGTTGTAGGGTGGGTCGAGGAACGAAGACCCACGCGGGGAATGACGAAATCCGAATGACGAATGACGAAGGGAACAACCGTGTCTTAGGAATTCGTCATTCGGATTTCGTCATTTTGGGTTTTCGCGCGTGGGTCTTCGTTCCTCGACCCACCCTACAAGTTTCTCACATGTCCTAGATAATCGATTCCAGCGTCAAGGCCGGGTGGCCCGCCTCGGCGAGGAAGTCGGTGATTTCCTCTTCGGTTGTGCCGTTTTCTTCGGTGGCGATTTTGTCTACCAGATCGGGTTCGCCCAGTCGCTCGGCCTCTTTGTTCAAGCGGTCGCGGATGTCTTCCTTCAACTGCTTGGGCATCCAAACCACGCGCTTCAGCCCGCCGTCGGCCGAAAGGAACTTGGGGCTGGAAAGGTAAAGCCGTCCGACGCCGACGAAGCCGGGCGTTTGGGCCCCGCCGCCGGTTACCGAAGCCAGGTCGCCGAACGTCATGCCCGAGGGCGTGGGGCCGTTGTACTCCCGGTTGACGATCATCACGCCGTTGGCCACCGGCAACACGGCCACAATACACTCGAAGCAGCCGCAACTGGTCATCGGCGATTCGAGCAGACTATAACCGCAGAACCGCTCGATCTTATGGCCCGAATACTGGTAGACGAACTTGTTGACGCCTTCCCATTCGCCCTTTACCAGGTCGATCGTGCGACCCTTGGCGATCGGCTGGTTGGGGCCGGTGGGGTTGATCTCGAAGTTCGCACGACCATCGAGCCAGTTGTAGGCGCCGCAAAGCCCGAGCCGTTGCGGCGTGATCACGCAGACGTGGTCCGGGGCGTAGCTCTGGCAGATCGTGCAACTGTAGAAGGTCTCGACCGACTCGTCGGTCATGCCGGCAATACGATCGTCGCGAATGACAAACGCCTCGCGAGCCGTTTCCTTGATCTGTTTGACATCGTCCCCGCCGCTGAAGATTCGTACGGCTACCTTGTCGACAATGCCGGCGTACTCGTCGTGTACCTTGGCATGGATGATCGTGCCGAGATGTTTCAGGCGGAAGCCCGCATCGAACGACTTCTTACTGACCCGGCACCAGAGTTGATCGCGTTGTCCGGTGTGCATGAATCCCATGGCGTTGCTCAACCAGCGGTGGACCTGCCGTTCGATGATCCCCTCGAAGTCGGTCAGCATTTTTCGACCGGCCACGAGCACCTCGATCGCCAGCGGCATGGCGTCACCCGTCTCGACCGTGTCGATATCGGGCCCGATGAGTTCGACGTCGCCGTCCTGGATCTCGTTGCCTTCGACCATGCGAACGTATTCCACGGCGTCGGAATACTTATAGCCGAACTGCACGTGCATGTCGTCCTTGCGGACGCGTTCGCCCTCGAAAGCCGCCGCGTAGCCGACCGGGATGTCGACCTTTTCGATTTTGACCTTCACGGCCCGCGTGTCGATACAGGTGGGCACGAGCTTGGCGGGGTCGGTTTCGACCACGATTTCCTCGCGGATGGTCACGCCGGTGGGTCGTATTTCGGGTGTGGATTCCGAATCGGAGATGATCGGATAGCCCATCAAAATGGCTCCCGCTCCCATGGCGTACCAATCGTCGGAAACCTCGCCGAACGTGATCCCGAAGGCATTGATGCGGCGCTTCGTGTAGTCGAGGCATTCACGCGCTTGACCCCGTTTGTAACCGCCGAAGGTCAACGCACTGCGGATCGACCAGTTCAATACATAGATGCCGTCGAGCGTGTCGGGGCCCACGGGCACGACGTACAGGTCCCAACACTCTTGCATCGGCGCGTCGTCTTTGAAGACGCCGCCCTCGACCATCTGCTCGCGAGCCGTCTTGCCGTCGCGGTTGGCAACGAGGAACGTGAGGATGTTGCGTTTTTGCAGTTCGCGAACCGTGTTCACGGCGATCTCGGTCGTGGGGGCCGGGCCCAGGACCAGGGCGAAGCCGGGCATTCGGCCGTCGACCAGTTGGATCCCCAGTTCCCGCATGATGGTGTCGGAGATGAACCCTTGCCATCCGTCGGGCGTCTGGTATCCGTTGGCGCTTCGCATCGCGACCAATGCCTCTTGGGCGAACATGGTGGCCGCCCCGGCATCGAGTCCGTCGCCCAGGTAGGGAAGCCACAGTTCGTCGGTGGGCACCGGCCCGAGCAACTCGCGGGCATGTTCCACCTGCGGCTTGAGCTCGCCGAGCGTTTTGACCTCCAACCCCATCATCGCGTACGACATGGGCAGGTTGTAGGAGGTGAATTCGCCGAAGCCGATCGGCTTGTCCGGCCCATGTTCGGCCAATGCCTTTTCCAAGGCCTCCTCGGCCTGTTTGACCCACTCGTGGGCGCCACGAATGACTTGTGTAAATACTTGTTTCGACATGATATTAACCTTGCCTTAGAGCTTTGATTTTATGGGGGGGAAACGACGGGGCACGTCGCCCGGGACTAGCTCCCGGCGGCAACGGCCTCTTCGGTTTTCGGGGCATAGGGGACGTCATACATCGGCGGGGGCAGACCGAGATCGGCCCGCTTGCGATCGATGTGGTCGATCATCGCATGGGCCGCCTTGATCGGATCGGCCTCGAAGATCCAGGTCGCGCCGAACTGCTCGTCCATGGTCTTGGTCAGCTTATCGACGACGAACTCGCTGCCCTCGACCGGCAAAGGCTGGCCAATGGCGACCGAGATCCCGCTGCCGACGAAGTACATGCCGATCGCGATGGCCTTCTCGCTCATCCATTCGGGCGCGGCGCCGACTACCGGCAGTTTGTCGAACGAGTCGCCGATGCCGCCTTCCTTGACCATCTCGGAACAGGCGGTCAGGATCCGCGTGTTGTCCACACAACTTCCGAGGTGCAACACGGGTGGCATGCCGACCGTATCGCAGATCTCTTGGAGCCCCTTGCCGGCAGGGGCTTTGGCCGCCTCGTGCGGCCACAGCCCCGCCCTGCCGCCAGCCATTGCACTGCAGCCG
>CAYYOX010000530.1:0-5064 GCA_964473065.1 uncultured Planctomycetaceae bacterium
ACCACGCATTACGTCAACCGAGGTTCTGCGCAAAACGCGGTCAAAAGTGCCATTCCACCCTGACCCCAGATGCACCTAAGGTGTTTACGGCAAAACGAATCAGTGTCGTCGTAGACTGGCGATCTCCAGCCGGGCGAGGTCTTCGGCCAATTCCTGGGGTGTTTGCGGACGGCGCAGCGGGTCTTTGGCCAGCATCCGGCGAACGAGCCGGGCTACCTCCGGGGGAAGATCCGGAACCAAACTGGCAAGATCTGGTACGGCGGCTTGCTTGTGTTGCGTGGCCAACTCAGCCAAGGTTCCCCCGGAAAATGGCCGGACGCCCGAGAGAAGTTCGTAGAGCACGACGCCCAGGGAATATACGTCGCTGCGAATGTCCGCCCGATATGCCGAGGTGATCCACTCAGGCGCAAGGTGCGTGCACGTTCCGGTGACCTCTCGTTCAACGGCCGAACCCACTTCGTCGCCGCAACGTGCAAAACCTAGGTCGACCAGCGTGGCGTGTCCCTCGCCGCAGAGGAAGATATTGCCGGGCTTCACGTCGCCGTGGATCCAGCCGTGCTCGTGCAGGGCCCGCAACGCTTCGGCCACCTGACGGGCAATCCACAAGGCCGTGGTCAGGTTGGGATACCGTCGCGAGTCGAGGTCCGCTTGAAGCGTGCGGCCTTCCAGCCACGGCATCACCACGAATCGGGGCTTATGAAGGAGACCCGTGTCGAGGACCGAGATCAAATGCGGATGGGAAATACTCCGCCCCACCTGGGCCTCGCGAGCCAGCAGACGGACTGCCCGGGGATCGTCTTCCCACTCGGGTTTCAGCATTTTCAGGGCGTAGGCCGCCGGGGAATCGGGCGAAGCGTCGGCCGGGCGTGCTCGAAAGACGCTCGACAAACTACCTTCGCCGGCCAATTCCCCGAGTTGCCAACCCTGGATATGGCGAGGAAAACCGGCCGCGACGTAGCTTGCGGGCGCGCTTATTGGGGAAGCTTGAGTCTGGGGCATGCGGAAGACGCGGGGATAGGAAGGTGGGCTCGAATGGTCCTATTAGATAGGATCGGCCGCCGACTTGCCCGAATTGAGTCGGACCGATCGCAATGCTGCCCCTCGATGGGATGGCTTCGGGCCGTTGCGGCTCTTGCGGTCGCTGGACCAGGCGAATAAAATGAGGGATTCGTTATTGGGAATCACTACTGGACTTTTGCGAAATGCAGATTCAACTCTCCCCTCTCCCTTTGGGAGAGGGGCCGGGGGTGAGGGCTTAGAAAAGACATGCAAGCCCTCACCCTAACCCTCTCCCAGAGGGAGAGGGGACCAAGTTACAAAAGTCCAATCGCTACTGGAAAGGGAGAGACATGACCCGAAAGATGTTGATGATCTGTTGTTTGCTCGGATTCAGCCTCGGCGTAATCGCCGGATGCACGCCGCCGGCCGGTGACGAGGCCCCGCCCGCCACAACCGAGTCCGAATAAGGCCGGCCAGCGTCGAACAGGCCGCCTTTCTGCTCTGAAATCGATCAACCCGCCGCGTTCGCCCGAGCGCTGACGGTATGCGCTTCGCCGTCCCTGCTTGACATGCCCACCGGCCATGCCGCACAATAGGGGCGGCGCCTTGGTGCGATTTTGGCAACTCTCCTCACTGAGCAAAGGAAACCTACGATGAAACAGCGCGCTTCACAAATTCTGGCCGTCGGATCGGTCCTCGTGCTGGGAATCGTGATCGGCTTCGGCTGCGGCCAGTCGGACCAACAGGGTGATCGGGAAGCTCAGGCAGACTCCGACGACGAACCGACTGCGACGGTCGCTCGTTACGGCTCGGTCATTGGCCTGGACCCCGAAAAGAAAGACGAGTACATCAAGCTGCACGCCGAAACATGGCCCGAGATTTTGGACATGATTGCCAAGTGCAACATGCACAACTACTCGATCTACCTGGCTGAACTGGAGGGCAAGCTCTACCTGTTCAGCTATTTCGAGTACACGGGCAGCGATCTCGATGCCGACATGCAACTGATGAAGGACGACCCGAAGACCAACGAGTGGTGGGCCTTGACCGACCCCTGCCAAATCCGCCTGCCGGGCACGCCCGAAGGCGAGCAATGGCTCGGCATCGAAGAGGTCTTCCACACCGACTAAACCGTCCCTTCTGCCGCTTGCGGCTTTGCAGTGCCGGAGTCTTCTATGCCAGACGCACCGATCGTCACTTTCCAACAGGTCACCAAGCGTTTCCCCGGCGTGGTTGCGTTGCATGACGTGAGCGTCGACATCCTCCCCGGCGAACTGCACGCCATCGTCGGCGAAAACGGGGCCGGCAAGAGCACGCTGATGAAGTGTCTCTCCGGCGTGATCACCGACTACGAAGGGACGCTGCAGGTGCGAGGTCGGGCCGTACAATTCCGCGGCACCAGCGACGCCGAACTGGCGGGCGTGGCCATGATTCACCAGGAATTGAATCTGGTCGAAGAGCTTTCGGCCGCCGCCAATATCTTCCTGGGGCGGGAGAAAACCAGTCGACTTGGCCTGCTCGACGATCGGGCTATGGACGCCGCGGCCGGCAAGTTGCTTCGGGAATTGGAGTGCGAAATCCGCCCCAACCAGCTAGTGCGCGAACTGCGCGTCGGCGATCAGCAACTGGTCGAAATCGCCAAGGCCCTCTCCTTGGACACCGACATCCTGATCATGGACGAGCCGACCAGCGCACTGACCGAGTCCGAAGTGGCTCGGCTGTTCCGCGTCATCGATCGGCTTCGGCAGCGTGGGGTGACGATCCTCTACATCTCGCACAAGATGGACGAGATCTTCCGATTGGCCGACCGAATCACCGTGTTGCGCGACGGCCAGTTGGTAAAAACCTTGCCGCGCGACCAGGCCACGCCGCGCGAGGTGACCCACCTGATGGTCGGCCGCGAGATCGAAGAGACCGACATGGGCCAGTCGCGAACGCCGGGCGATGTCGTGCTCGAAGTTCACGGTCTGTCGCTTGCCTGGCCCGGCCATGCTCAGAAGTGGCGACTGCGCGAGATCGGCTTCTCGCTCCGCCGCGGTGAGATTTTGGGGATCGCCGGGCTGATGGGGGCTGGACGCACTGAACTGCTGGAATGCCTCTTCGGCGCCAGTCCCGAGTTGCCCGACGGCCAGATCCTGTTGGATGGCAAACCGGTCTTGTTTCGCCACCCGGCCCAAGCCATGCGCGGCGGCATGGCGCTGGTGACCGAAGATCGCAAACGGCTAAGCCTCTTCGCCAACTTGGACGTCGGCCAGAACATCAGCATCTGCTCGCTCGATGAAGCCAGCACGATGGGGCTGATCCGTTTCCCACGCGAACAGGCCATGGCCCGGCAATCGGTCGAAAGACTCAACGTAAGAACGACCCGGATCGATGCGCCCGTCACCACACTCAGCGGCGGGAACCAACAGAAGGCGATCATCGGCCGCTGGCTGTTGACTCGCCCGAAGGTGCTCCTGCTGGATGATCCCACTCGGGGTATCGACGTGGGCGCCAAGGCCGAGCTTTATCGCCTGATGGACAAACTATGTCGCGAGGGGCTGGGGATTATCGTCACCTCGAGCGAATTGCCCGAGTTGTTGACCCTCTGCGACCGAATCCTGGTCCTCTGCGAAGGCCACATGACGGGCGAATTGAGTCGCGAAGAGGCCACCGAGCAGCGAATCATGGAGTTGGCCACCCAGCGTCCGGGCGTGACGGCAGGCTAGCGATCGCTATATTCGTCAAAATCAGAAATCTCGCCATATTCTGCTTAACTTACCCTCCCCGCCGGGCCGATATCCGGAGAGAAGGGAAGTTTCATGATGACTATGCGCACGCGCTGGGGGAATCCGGAATTCAGATCGAGAACCAAGCGGCCGGATCTGGCTGTGGTTTTCGGTCTCTGGGCCGTCATGGCCATGCCCGCGCTCGCGCAGACGACCACCTTGCTGAAGATTGTCGTCGGCGAAAGCGCCTCGTTGCGGATTGTCGATCCCGGGCAACCGAAACTCTCGGCGGCCAAGTCCCCGGGCCCAAGTCGGTCGCCTTTATTACTGGCGCCTCAAGGCGTGGTTGCGAACCAATCGATCCGGCTGCGAATCGCCATCGCGCCCGAAGTGTCGGCCACGGCGGCCAGCAATCGAGTCCGTCGGCTGGCGCCCCCGAGTCGTATCCAACCGCGGTCACAGCCGCGAGGCGTACTGGCCGCATCCTACCAAGCCAAACTGCCACGCTCCCGCCCGAAAGCGAAGCGTTCCAGTTCGCCGGTCAAACGATTGCCGCCGCCCAAACCGGCTCGCCGCTGAATGGGTTTTTCGGAATCGCGCGATACTATTCCTACTTCTCGATCGGGGTCAACTCGACGGTGCGGAAGTGGATTTCGCCGCCCTCGGACTGCAGGCCGATCTTGCCGGCCGTGATGTCGCAATCGGTGGCCTGGTTGACCTGCTCGCCGTTGACGACCAGGGTGAGCGTGCCTTCGTCGAGCGTGATTTCGTACTTATTCCACTCGCCCGGCTTCTTCTCGGCTGCCTTGGCCTTGCCCACGCCGACGAACGTACCCAACTGATCGTGGTTCTCGATCTTGCGGAACCGCTCCTTGTCCCCGGTCAGCCCGAACCCGTAGAATCCCCAGATGTCGCCGGCGGAACCGCTCTGGAGTTGGGCTTCAACGCACTTGGGCAGGAAAACGACCGAGTCGCCCGTGATTCGCAACAGCACGCCGCTATTGCCCGGTTTCTTGCCGGGCGCCCAGCGCCACTCGACGACCAGCTTGAAGTTGGTGAATTCTTTCTTGGTCGATATATACCCCAGCGGCTCGCCCTTGCAGATCAGCACGCCGTCCTTCACGCTCCAGACGTCCTGCATCTTGACTTCCGGTTTGACCGTAAAGCAATCCCAGCCTTCCAGGCAAGCTCCGTTGAAGAGTTTGACCGTCTTAGAATCATCGGCGGCAACGGCCGAGCCACAAAGAGTTCCAAGTACAACGGCCACAAATAACAAGCAAGTGATTCGACGCATGGTGCATCTCCTTTGGTAGGAACGGGGTAAGGGTCAGTCCAACGAGATCACCGTAACATTGCG
>CAYYOX010000531.1:0-486 GCA_964473065.1 uncultured Planctomycetaceae bacterium
GTTATTCCTTGTTCGATATTCGATATTCATTAGACGACAACGATCTGACTCGACCCACCCTACAAAACTTCTCTCCCCTGATCCTGATCATCCTGTCAATCCTGTCCAAAACCATCTTGCGCAGTCTATCGGCCCGCCCATGCATCCGCATCGGGCACGGGCAACAAATACGGTCGAATCCCTTCGAGCGTCTTCGGCCCGATGCCGCGGACGCGCTGGAGGTCCTTGTGGTCAATAAACGGACCGGCCTCTTGCCGCGACTCGACAATCCGCCGGGCCAGCTTGGGACCGATGCCGGGCAGTTGGACCAACTCGGGCCAGTCGGCCTGATTCAAATCGACCTGAAACCGAACCACCCGCGGCTCGGCCCGTTCGACCTCGATCAACCGTCCCTGCAACCCACCCTGCGAAACCCACCACCCAACCGACGCACCCAAACCCAACATCACCAGCACGGCCACACTCGCCTGATCGACCCGCCGCAAC
>CAYYOX010000531.1:496-5035 GCA_964473065.1 uncultured Planctomycetaceae bacterium
CCGCAACAGCCAGTAAGGGCCGGGCGGGGTGTTGTTTTGGGGATCCTGTTTCGTCACTTGGAAGTTTCCGGCAAATGTCGGCGGGCAGCGTGGGATGGGGTAGATATCAGATCAATTGTAATCATTATAGGACCCTTTGGCCCTTTCGCCAATCAATTTAGTGGAGGAAGATCGGCTGACGGATGCTAGCCGACGGGGCCAAAAGCCGATATCATACATTATGTCAGTATAGTGGGTCCTCTCCAAGGGTGGCGGTTGAAAATGGCCAAGAAAGCGGCGAGCAAGCAGAAACCGAGCTTGAAAACAGTACTTCGGCGTCTGAATCCTAATGTTCCGGCCGGGGCCGAAGAGAAAGGGATGCCTCGTGTCCCTCGCGATTCCAGTGCGCTTCGCCAGATTCGGACCCGCGTCAGCGCCGATCCTTACGCAAAAGTCCTGCTTAGCGGCCACATTGGGGTCGGCAAGTCCACCGAACTGTTACGCCTTGCCAAAGAAATGAAACCCGAACGCTGGGTCATTCAGTGTTCGGTTGGCCAAACACTCGGCGGACACAACGTCAACACGTTCTCTCTGCTGGTCGTATTGATTGAAGCTTCGATCCGCTCGTGGACTGAGGAACTGGGCGAAATACCGCCGGGATTGGTCGAGGAACTCGTCGGGCATATACGCGAGTTGCTCCCACCGGAAAAACGCCCTGGCGAACCGGCAAATTCAGGGCCTCCCGAAACACTCCGTGACGTCTTGTTCGCAAACCTAATGTTATCTCACAAAATCTTAGATCGGCCGCTTCGGCGAGAGAGATTGAGCGGGCACAAATTGTCAAGCCTTTATCGCGATGTCGTGCAACGGATGGCATTGCAGTCTGTATCTGTAAGGCAGGTACTTGCGTTGGATGCAAGTCCCATCGCGGCGAGTTGTGAACTAGTGCTCAAGGAACTGGAAGACGCTACGGGAAAACCGGTGTTGGTCCTGATCGACGACCTGGACAAGGTTCGCGACGAAGAAATCCGGGACGATGTTTTTCTCAATCGCGCAATGGCTTGGCTCCGCTTGCCGTGCGGCATCGTGTCGACGCTTCCGCTGGACGCGATCTTTTCCTCGATCGGGCGGGAACTCGACCAAGTGTGGGGTGACGTACAGGTGCTCGACCCGTTGCCCGTGCCAAACGCTGACGCCGAAACGCTGGACGATCCCGCGTTGCAGCCATACTTGAGCATGTTGCAGTCGATCGGCGCGCAAGAAGTCTTTTCGGCCCTTCAATGCCGTCGCCTTGCAAATGCCTCAACTGGCCTGCCTAGAATGTTTGTCAGCCTCTGTGCGGCCTGTGTGCAGTATTCACTCGACAGTAAGCAGAACCACGTTCGCGACTACCACCTCGATTTGGCTGTGAGTGACTATGCAAACCGCTGGCGGGGACGGCTTGACGAGTCGGATTATCAGGCACTGGTCGACGTGATTGACACGGAAGGCTCGAATCTCCCTAAGGCGCTCCATTTGCTTCGCGATGGAATTCTGGTCCGCGACGGGTCGGCACCCCCCGAGGAGCAAGTCCGCCTGCCGGCCTGGGCGGAGCCGTTTGTGGAAAGCTACAGGCAACGAATTCGCCGAAAGCAATCGTCAGCATCCTAGAAAGGGAGAAAAGCCGCGTGTTTCTGCTTATCGAGGAATTCTGTCACGTTGTGCTCTCGAAACATCCTTCTTTGGCACTTGTCACCTGGCAAAGCGAGAAGATGCTGAAATCGTTTGTCGCCAGACTGGGGCCCGCCGTTCGCAAAGAGCGCTCAGGCACCGTGTTCTCGAAGTTTGCCTGCGCCGATCTGGATAGTGCCGCGTTCGAAAAGAAACTACGGAAACGATTGTCAGAGAAGAATGCTGCGGAATGTTGCCTCTTGATTTACCAGATTGAACCCTTGGCCAATGCAGCGGGCAAAATTCTCAATGGATATCGCGAATGGTTGGCATCGTTTCGAGCTGTGATCGTCGTCATCCGAGACAATCGGCAACGAGACTTGCTGATGGCTTGCCCGGATCTGATGGATTGGGTAGGAACGAATGTCGTGCGCGCCGAGGATCTCGGGCCGCCGATAACACTCCCTGACGATGCGAAGTAGAATATAGCGTGCCGATCACTCTTGGCCGTCAGAGGAACCGTCGAATCCATAACTGAACCATGAGCTACCCCTCCAATACTCGAGAATATGTGCAACGGTTTATGGCGAGCTTGTTGTGCTGTGAAGCGATTCCCTCGGAAGATCGGGCAAAAGTGTTGAGCAAACCAGTTCATGGGCAAAACGACTGGCTGATTGCCCGAGGAACGTACAGAAACAGCCTGCTTGCCGAGGAAGATCCCGTAGTCGCGGAGCCCTTCGAGTTGATCAATGGCGGACGCCTTGCACTGAAAGTGAGACTTCGAGAAATCGGCCAAGGAAGATCGCAACGGGTTGACGTTGTGGCGTACGAGTTCTCAATCCTTGGATTGCCGCAGAACCCCAACGGACTTCAATGCTTGCGATATGACAAGCCAGAAGGACAGCCGCGGGGTGACGGCTGGGATGATGACCTTGGTGACAATCCTCACCATCCATGGGCACATCTCCACATCAATTTCGCTCCTGAACCGGCTGACCTGAAGGCCAATGAACTTCGATTGCCCACTGGATCGGTCTGCCCGGCACTCCTGCTGCGGGCGTTTGACTACTGGTATTGTACCACAATCAAAAGTAACACATGACCAAGGAATTTCAACAAGTTGCCTGGGACGATCGACTTCAGCAGGATTGGCTGGCACTCCTGCGGTTGGCGGTGCGCGAGGATTTGGATGAGGCGGGCGATTGGACCACTCGGGCCTTGGTGCCCGAGGAAGCGACCGGGCAGGCCGCCGTCGTCGTGCGGCAGGCGGGTGTGATTGCCGGATTGCCGGGCGTCGAGACCGTGCTGGGGGAAATCGATCCGCGGATTCGTTTCATTCCTGAACTCGAAGATGGGAAGCCGGTTCAGCCGGGCGATCAGGTCGGTCGACTCGAAGGGCCCGTTCAAGGGATGCTGACGGCCGAGCGGCTTGTGTTGAATCTGCTCGGGCGACTCTCGGGCATTGCCACCTTGACTCGGCAATATGTCGAGGCCGTCGCTTCCACCAAGGCTCGAATCTACGACACGCGAAAAACAACACCCGGCTGGCGGCGGTTGGAGAAATACGCCGTCCGTTGCGGCGGGGGTCGGAACCATCGCACGGGCCTGTTCGAGGCCGTGCTGATCAAGGACAATCACCTGGCCTTCGGGGCCGGCGACTCGGGCCAATACACGCCGGCCGAGGCCGTGGCCCGGGCAAGGCAATTTGTCCAGGAACATGCCCCAGGACAAGAGGCGGCCGGGATGATCGTCGAGGTCGAGGTCGATACGCTTGAGCAACTCGACGAGGTACTGCCAGCCTGCCCCGACATCGTGCTGTTGGACAACATGTCACCGGACCAACTTCGCAAGGCGGTGGCCCGACGCGATGCGACCGCGGCGTCGGTCGAATTGGAGGCTTCCGGCGGCGTCAATCTAGAAACGGTCGCCCGGATCGCCGCGGCAGGCGTGGACCGGATCAGCGTCGGCGCATTGACCCATTCGGCCGTCTCTTTGGATGTCGGATTGGACTGGGCAAGGAATAGTTCGTGATTCGGGAATCCTCGTAGGGTGGGTCGAGCAGCGAAGACCCACGCGTCGGATCGTTGTCGTCTAGTGAATATCGAATATCGAACAAGGAATGACGAATGTTGAAGTGTTACTGCGTGCGTGCTACCTTCTTCCTTCGATATTCCTTGTTCGATATTCAGGAAGGCGTTCCCAGAAGAAGCATTTCACACACTCACGCGTGGGTCTTCGCTGCTCGACCCACCCTACATCTTCCCAGGATCGGCAGACTCCCGTGTTGCAAAAAGTTAACACGGCTGGTCTGCCGAGGTGCGGGAGTTCATCTTGGTGGCGAATTGGCAACATGCGGCGGTCACGAAAAGGCCGTTTTGCGGCCTGTCCACCTCGGGTTTGACAGGCCGCGGGCCGGACCTATAGTTTCATGCACCCGCGCCTCGGGGAGGGGCGTCGGTCGCTGACGCGGCAGGTCAAGCTGGGAAATCGAGGGGATCCTGCCGCGTCTTTTTCATTTCTTGCCGGCATAGCACCCACTTGGCTCTCGGGATCTTACGGCGTACTATGTAGCGGTGCGGGCCAAGGCGGGCTTGGCCCGGAACTCCTTCCTTCGGAGACCGTGAACATGACGACGCCAATCCAATCGCTGCTCTCGACGGGAACCAAGCTGTGGCTCGATTCGGTCGATCCGGATCTCGTGCTCAAGAACCGGGCCGACGGCGCGACCGGGGCCACCTCGAACCCGATCATCGTCACCGACCTGCTGGCCTCGGGCCGGTTCGACGACCAAATCACCCGACTGATCAAAGAGGGGCTCGATGACGATCAGATCGCATGGCAAATGACCGACTTCCTGGTACGCGATGCCCAGGACGTGTTTCTGCCCGTCTGGGAGGAGACAGTCGGCAA
>CAYYOX010000532.1:0-5035 GCA_964473065.1 uncultured Planctomycetaceae bacterium
TTCGTGCTGCGTCATTCCCCCCATGATACTCCGTCACCTTCTTCGATCTTGGCTCGGCACTGCCGCGAAGCAGACCATTCGCGAGAAGGTGGTTGATGCGGCTCGGGAACATGCCGAAGCGGCAGCCGAGGATGTGCAGCGGGTGCAGTCTGAACCGCTACATGTCGGTTTTGTCTTTGCGTTGCCCATCGAGGCCGCCCCCTTGAAAGCCCGGCTGAAAGACGTGGTTTCCCTTCGCGGCGAGGGCCTCTCCGTGCAGTATGGTTCCCTGGGAGAACAACGCGTGGCGGTGGCTACCTCGGGGCCCGGTCGCGAGTCGGCCGCCCGGGCGACCGAGGCACTGATCGACGCCCATCGCCCGCGCTGGCTCGTCTCGGCCGGTTTTGCGGGCGGATTGCATCCGGATCTGCGGCGCCACGACATCCTGATGGTAGATCATCTGGTCGACCCCCGCGGCGAACGGCTTTCGATCGACCTGAAGATCGATCCCGACTCCTTGGCCGCCAGCGAGGGCATCCACGCGGGACGGCTGCTGACGGTCGATTCGGTCGTTCGGCTGCCCGAGCAGAAGGAGTCGCTCGGTCGGCAGCACGACGCCTTGGCCGTCGATATGGAGAGCTTTGCGGTGGCCGAGGTCTGTCGCCGCCGTCAAGTGCGTTTCCTGGCGATCCGCGTAATCACCGACCCGGTCGACGAGCCCTTGCCGCCGGACATCGAGCAACTGCTAACCCAGAAGACGCCCGCCGCCCAACTAGGCGCCGCGGCCGGAGCCATCTGGCGCCGCCCGGCGAGTTTCAAAGACATGGTGCGGCTAAGAGAAAACTCCCAAGAGGCGGCACGACGCTTGGCGAAGTTTCTTGCACAGATGATCGAGCGGTTGTAGGCCAGCGCGGGACCGATCCCACCGACAGCAGTCGGTGGGCTTGTGTTTTCTATCCACTATCCACTACCCACTATCCACTGCTTACTGCTTACTTCACAAGCTCTTGAAACAGCGGCAAGTGCCGGTAATAGACTTCCAGCATCAGCAGATTCAGCGCGGTGACGTAATGCCGTCCGCCGGCGTGGCCCCAGCGGTCGGGGATCGGTTTCATGGGGTGCCAACTGCCGGCCTTCTCGCCAAACTGCACTTGGCTGCTCTGGGCCAAGGGGCGAAACCGATCGTTCCAGGCGGTCCAGTAATCGCCTTGCAAATGGAACATCGCCTGCGTGGCATAGTACCAATAGTAACAGTCCCTCAGCGGACGTTGCTGCGTGCCGACCTCCGGCAGATGCTTCTTCAGATAGTCGGCCCCGGCCTTAAGCGACGGATCCTCGCGTCCGACGCCCAAATACATCCGCATGGTCATGGCCTCGGCCGTCATGGCCCGGCTCACTTGCCGTCCGTGACGCTGGCTGGCCGTGTCGGCCGCATGAGGATTGTAAACGTAGCGACCGTCTTGACCCTGTCCCTTGGCCGAGTCGAGCCACCGGCCGATCCGCGGGAGCACGTCGGACGGAATTTCCAGACCGGCCATCTGGGCGCTCTTCAGAGCCATCAGTTGCCAGCCGCTTACCGAGGTGTCGGTTTCGGTCGAGACGCCTTGCGGGCTGAGGTCATATCGCCAACCGCCGCGCGTGGGATGCTGGGTCTTGATAATGAAGTCGACGCCCAGGGCCGCCGGCTCGCGAAGTTGCGGGTCCCGCGTCATGCCATACGCCTCGCACAACGCGATGGCCGCAATGCCGTGGCTGTAGAATCGCGTAAAGCGGCTTCCGCCGGTGAACAGTTCGCCGGAGTCTTTCTGGTTGCGAACGAGCCAATCGAGCCCGCGGGCGACCACCGCCCGATGCTTGTCATCGAGATGCGTATATCCGGCGCCGAAATAGGCCAGCAGTGCCAGCCCCGTGGCGGCCGAGTCGGACTGCATTGTCCCCAAGGCCGGGTCCTCGTACTGCAAGCCGGGCGGCAACTTGTGAAGCGACCAATGCCCGTCGGGGAACTGATGCCGGGCTAGGAAATCGAGGCCCATCTCGACGGCCTTCTCCGTGCCTTCGGAGCCGCCTCGCGCCTGGGCGACTTGCGAACGGCTGCCCAAATCGCGTTGGCGGAAGGCCTCGGTCGGTTGGGCGCGGAGTTGCCCGTCCAGTGCCAGCCGTCCGCCGCTACGCTCGATGATGAATCGCCGCGCCACGGTATGCACCACGTCGCTTTCCGGCCGCGCCCGGCGGCTGGGTAGCCCGACTTCCGGCATGGGATCTTCGCCCAAACCGCCCGGGCCGAGCATCGCAGCAATCTGCACCGGCAACCCGCCCGACTGTCGGCTCGGTTCGTCCGGGCCAAGGCCATCGGCCACTTGCAGCATTTCTCCTGAGTCGCTCTCGGCGGCCGTGGCCAGCGGTTGCTGCTGGGCCACTTCGGCCGTGCCGCGCGGCAGCCCGGGAATGCCTACGCTTCGCAAGGGGCCTCGACCGACTTCCGCGGCCGCTGACGGCCCGGGCTGATCTCCTTGCGGAACTCGACGCGGACCGGAATCGGCCGCCATGGTGTCGTTCTGTTCGTCAGAATCACTTGAATAGGCGGCGGCCAGCACCATCTCGTCCATACTGCTGGGCGAGTCGGACGCTTCACCCGCCAAGGCCGCGTCTGTCGCCGAGCCATAGCCCGAATCGGCCGTGGCGCCGGCCAGGGTCAGTGCCCCGACCAACACATCGGCGGCCGCTTGCCGCACCGAGGCGCCGCGGCTGGCGGGCAGAGAACTGGTCATGGCGCCTTGCACCGAGGCAAGCCCTCCGGCACCCGGCTCAGTCAGGTTTTTCACGACGGTCGCGGCCGCGGGCAGGTCGACGCCGCTGGCTTTTCGGGCCAAGGTCGTCGAGGCGGCGGCGCCAAGTTGTCTCTCTCCGGCCAGCTCGCGCGATGCGGTCGCACGGCGAGCCACGGCGGCGGCCAACGGCGAACCGTCCGAGAGCAGCGACGCGGCGGCGCCCGCTCGGGGTTGGCTTTGTAGGCTGCCGGGCAATCCGGCCACGTCGCGTCTTGGGCCGCTGACTTGGGCATGGGCCGGCGGGGCCTGGGTCGCGTTGCCGCCACCCTCGGCGGCCGCGATCGCTTGGGGCGTTTCGGCCGTGGCGCTAGGCATTGCGGCCACGCCGCGCGTGCGCGCCGGTTGGGGCGTTCCGCCTCCGGCAACCGCCGAATGGCTCGACTCGTATCGTGTTACGCGTTGAGTTTGGGCGACGCCGATCGCACCGGCCATGCCGCTCGACTCGGCCGGTCCGGCGCCCGGCGCCGGTTGCGGCGCCAAGGTGCTGACCATTCCTCCCCGGCGGGCAGCGGAACTTGCCGCGCCGATCCGTGGAGTGTTCTTAGGTCCTGCGGCGGTCGAAGCCACCGCGGCCGGCGTGGCCGCGACAGCTTGCGTTGCTCCCGAGGCGGCGGTCGACGTAGCCACCGGTCCGGCCGCCCGGGCGATACGACGTTCAGGTGCATTGGTCGTCGAGGAAGGTCGCCCGATTCCGCGTGCCCGCGCTTGACCGGTTCGGGCGGCGATTTGGGCCGAACCGATCGCCAACTCGGCGCTGCCGGCCACCGGGGCCGTGCCTTGTACGCTGGGGCTGGTCCCGGCACGACGTACGGCTGCGCTCTGGGCCAATTGCAATCGGCTGGCCGTGGCCGTGCCGGTGGCCGCCGGACGTGCGACCGCCTCCACTTCGACCGCAATGGCCGTGGAGGGCAACGGTGCGCCTTGCTCGGAGCGGGCCAAGGAACTGGGTCTGGCCGGCGTGGTTTCAGCACGCGGCGTCTGTTGTTCGACGGTGGCTTCTCGTCGCGGCGCGATGGCCGTGGGTAGTTCCGCACGCTCGGTCATGGCCGCTGCGGCCAGTTGCTTCGGCACAGACGCGATCTCCCGAGATGACTGCCGGGTGACCGAGGACTGTTGTGGGACTTGAACCGCCGCGACTTCGGTCGACTGCTCTGCTTGGCGGATCGGCTGCGGCTCGGGCTTTGCCGTCCGTGCGATCTGGTCGGCTTGTCGGGCTTCTCGGCTAGGTTGTGGCGTGGAGGGTCGTTTCGAGATCGGCTCGGGACTATTGGCCCGACGCGCCATCTTCACGGGCGTCGGTTCCGGCCGGATGCTGGAATGTTCTCGGAACGCTTGTTGCTGGTCGATGCGATCTTCGTTGGTTTCGCGTTGCCGCGGGGCGATGTTCGCGGCGGCCAAGGCCGTGGCTTGTCGAGGTTTTGGCTGAACAGCCGGCTCGGGGACCGGGCGGTTGGGATTCGGGCGGTGTTTCCACTGCTGACGGCTGATCTGTCCGCCGGCCGCCGCGTCGGCACGCCGGGGCGCCGAGAGTTCGGCCCGGTGGGTCAAGGCCGGATTGGGTTGCTGCCGCTGCGGGATCTCCGGCTCGTCCGGCGGGTCGAGCTCGGTGGGCATTTCCGGCTCGGAGGCCTGTTGCTTCAAGGCGTCGCTCTGGCTGGGACGGGGCGTGTCGGTCTCGATCGGTTCGTCGAAGTCCTGGCGGATCTCGGGCTGATCGATTTGCTCCCAATGGTAGTCGGGCAGGGTGACCGGCTCGTACGTGTCGACAATGCGTCGGGCCGTCTCGACCTCGCGTTGGGCCAAAACCGCCAGGTATCGGTCGTGCAGGTGGACGGCCAATAGGAGGTGGACCAGTAGGCTGACGAGGATACACAACTGGAGCCGGCGCAACATCCGGCCTTGCAGCAGGACAACGCCCCAAAAGAGCACGCCGAGGGACAGGCCCACGCCGATCAGTCGAGCCCAACCGTTGTAGAGGATCCTCGGATCGTGAAAATCGCTGGTGCCCAGCACCACACCCACCACGCACCCGGCCAGGATCAGCAGCGCGCAATTGATCGGCCAAAGTTGCTCGTCGAAGTCAGCGACGGCAGCCGGTTGAATGCGGCGGATTTGATGTGAACGGGGCAAAGGTAGTGGTTGGTGGATAGTGGTTAGTGGATAGTTCTTTTTTCTGCTTACTGCTTACTGCTTACTGCTTACTGCTTACTGCTTACTGCTTACTGCCT
>CAYYOX010000533.1:0-5033 GCA_964473065.1 uncultured Planctomycetaceae bacterium
TACTGCCACGATTCTCAATCCCTGAGGCAAGTCGGCGTCTACGTACAGTACAGGCCCCGCAAACGCACGTTTGCCCGGAGACGGGTTTTCGGACGCCTTGGCCCTTGGAACGCCTCTACGGGCTGGGAACTGCGCCTCAAGGCGGAGCTATTGATCATTGTGGGTCCTGATGGCATTCAAGCGTGACGAGGAGTCGGTGCGGTCGGGAAGTCCACGTGCGAATTGTAAAGAATGGCCCTCCGCGCCCTTGGCATTGAGCAAGCTGAATGGGGGCGCTGCACCGCGGTTTCTTACATTTTGGGCCGCGGGGCGATTCGTGGATGGGCGGTTCTCCCCAGGCATCCCAGTGTCTCTGCACAGAAACGGCACCGTAAACGCCCGTTTGGCTAGCGACGTGTTTTGGGAGGCGTGGGTCCTTAGATCGCCTCTGCGGGCTGGGAACTGCGCGTCAACGTGGCGTTGTCGACGCTTCTGGGACTCGATGGTCTTTGGGCTTGGCGAAGAGGCCAGGATGAGTGTCGAGGGTTCGGGGATAGACCTCTGATCCCGAGTTAGAGTTCTCCATCGCCCGTGCCACACTCAATACCCTCTCAGGCGCTCTATGCCGCCCGTTGGCGCGTCTTGTATATATACGGGCGTTCAGTTCCCATGGCGGCCGAGCGGCTCTTAGGAGTTGGTTGAGGGATTGTGGCGGGTTTGCGTGAACTGGCAAGCCGCAAGGCTGCCCCGCGGTGACACGATCGACGGAGCTTGGGCGGTGTTGCCCAAAATGGCCTCGTCGGAGATTTCTTTTTGGCTACGTTCCTCCTTTCAGTTCTCGACAGTCACTGTCACTTGGGCATAAACCGGACGTGATAGCCATGGCCACACCCCTCCGTAGGGTCAAATGCCTTAGAAAACCGCTCGCAAAGCTTGACATTTACCCCCCTGGGCCTTTAGATTAACGGCTTACCACTTCTACTGGAAACAGGCTGCACCTTTGGGAGGTCTTCTCATGCTGATCAGACATCTTCGCCGCCGTGGTGGTCATCGTCCAATGGCGACTGCGTTCTCCAACCGAGGCTCCACCTTTCCGCGGCCGCGAAGACTCTTGCTGGAGCCGCTGGAAGAACGGGCGCTGCTGAGCGCTGCACCGCAGTTACTCGACCTTCAGGCCGGCAGTGACAGCGGCCTGTACGACGATGATGATCTCACAAACATTTCCACACCGACCATTGATATCACGGCGGATCAAGCAGACGACGTGATACGCGTCTACGATGACGGCGCATTCTTGGGTGAAGCGACGCAGGTTGCCGGGACATCATATCAGTACGATCTTGCGCCGGGTCAGCTTGCCGAAGGTGTCAATTCAATCACGGCCCGAAGCTTTGACGGGATCGAAGAAAGCGTGGATTCGGAGCCACTGGTGATTACGCTGGACACGACCGCCCCGGTGGTAGCGAGCGTCGAAGCTGGCATCGGTCTGACATTCGACGGCGTGGATGATTACGTTGCCGTGCCGGCCGGCGCTCTGGACGGTCTTTCCGACATGACGGCCGAGTTCTGGTTGAAAGTACCTGAGAAGGTATCTGAGAAGGCACCTGAATTCGAAGAAGCCAATCTCCTGGTTAACGGCAGTTTCGAGACCGGGTCCACGGTGGGTTGGGACGTCCTTACAACAGATGGACAAGACCCTCATTACGTCATTACTGGAAGTTCGGACCGAGTCTCGCATGGAAGATACGCGGTGAATTTCAATTATGGTCATCTGCCGGCAAACGTTATACTATCCCAGACTTTTCCAACCACCATCGGCAAGTCGTACAACGTGAGTTTTGACTTCGGGGCCGTCACATCGGACGGGCTAGTGGCGAGCTTGCAGCTTGACCTACTCGGTTCGGATGGCTCTACCCCGCTAATTGATTCTCTGGATCTCAGCGAGAGCGAGGGACCAATCGTATGGGCCACAAAGTATCTTTCGTTTGTGGCTGATGGCCCTACAGCCACGTTGTTGTTCACCGATACCACGGTCAATAGTATTTACTGCGACGCGCTCCTGGACCACGTCGTTGTTACAGGCGGGCCGGAGGCCATTCTCAGCGGGGCCAACGGGGAGAACGACAACGAGTACCTCGTCAGCCTTGGTGGTGGCGATACCGTCAGGTTGCACACCGGCCAAACGTCTGATGACCACGTCAGTTGGACTGTTCCGTCGGTTGCAGACGACCAATGGCATCACTTTGCGGTGGTTCGCGACGACGCAAACGATCGGGCAGTCCTCTATCTGGACGGCCAGTCGCAGGGCACACGGGCAGGCGTGTTCAATCCGTTGAGCATCAGCCCCGGTGGATTTGTTATAGGACAGGATCAGGACTCGGTTGGTGGCGGATTCGATCCGGTCGAGGCCCTGGAGGGTGAGCTTGCCGAGGTCCGAATCTGGGATGCCACGCGCAGTCAGTCGGCAATCCGGGCCGACATGCTTCGCCGACTCGACGGCACGGAGCCGGGCCTGGTCGGGTATTGGCCGCTTGACGAAGGCGTGGGCACGACGGCCGCCGATTTGAACTTCAGGGGCCGTGACGGCCTGCTCGGCGGCGGCGACACTGGAGATCCGGCCGCTCGACCTGCCTGGGGCGCTTCGGAACTGAGCGTGCAGCGCGATGCGCTCTGGATCGCTTACAGTGACGCATACGGCATGGATCCTTCTACGGTCACGGATCCGGCCGACTACCAACTGCTAAGAAGCGGTGGCGACGGCACTTTCGGTGATGGCAACGAAGTGGATGTCTCTGCCGGGCTTTCGGCCGTCCGTTTCGACGAGACCTCGGACGTGGTCTCGCTGAAGTTTGCCAACCCGTTCGCCGAGGACTTCTACCAATTGATGATCGCCGGCACGGCCGGCGTGCTGGACCTGGCCGGCAACGAATTGCTCGACGGCAGCGACTACACCAGCCAGACTCTGGAGATCATCAGCGAACCAACCACCGTGGCCGTCGATTTGCAGGCCGGCAGCGACTCGGGCTTCTCGGACCAGGACAACATCACCAACGTCACCACACCCACGTTCGACGTGATCGTCAATAAACGCGGACTGATCGAAGTGGATTTTGACGGTGACGGCGTTACCGATACTTCGCAAGGCGTCGAAGCGGCGGGAACCTATCCGTTCACCGCCTCAGAGTACGCTGACGGGGCGTATCAGGTTGCAGCGACATTCACTCCGCTCCTGGGTGACGTGGGCTCTGACACGCTCCACGTGACGATCGATACGCAGGGGCCTCAGGCGGCCCACGTAGCCTATGACCCCGCAAACACCGCCTTGTCGTTTGATGGCGCAAACGACTTCGTCGAGGTTGCGCATGCGGCCGATCTCGACTTCGGCACTGGGGATTTCACCGTTGAGCTTTGGATCAACTACAACGATTTGTCGGGTGAACAGGTACTGATCGAGAAATGGACCGAGGCCCCTTCTGGATGGACGCTCACTAAGCTGGGAGGTAACACTTTGAGACTGGCATTGCCCAGTGGCGGTTTTGATGTCAGCATACCTGACCTCACGCCAGACACTTGGCATCATGTCGGTCTCGCACGAAGTGGCGACGTGTTCACTCTGTTTTGGGATGGCGTACCGCTGGCTTCCGCCAGTGCGGAAAACCTGAATCTGGATTATTCAGGGAACTTGTTGATTGGAAGACGGGGAGATGGCAGAGGTTTCTTCTTCAACGGCATGATGGACGAGGTTCGGATCTGGAACGTTGCTCAAAGTCAATCTGAGATCCAAACTAACATGTCACGATTGCTTCTTGGAACGGAGTCCGGCTTAGTAGCTTACTGGGGTTTTGACGACGGTTCTGGTTCAACTGCTGAAGACCTTAGCGGCCACGGAAACCATGGAGTGCTTGGCGCTGGCAATCCCGAAAGTGAGCCGGCTTGGATTCAATCGACCGCACCGCTTCCGTTCAGGCAATCTGATAATCCTCGCCTTCCCGTTTCTGTGCGAGCGATCGGTTTCAACGAGCCTATCGCCCCGGATTCTTTTGGCGTGGATGACATTGAACTTCTCACACCCGATGGAGTCGTCGACCCGGCAGACAACGCCCTTACGCCCCTGGGCGGCAATACGTATCGCGTCACCTTCCCAGAGCAGACCGCAGATGGCACGTACCATCTGTTGATCGGCCCGGACGTGCACGATCTGGCCGGTAATCCAATGGACCAGGACGATGACGGCCAGCCTGGGGAGGATCCCGAAGATGTCTACGACGATGAGTTCACACTAGCCATCGGTCCGCGGGTCACTGCCAGCACGCCCGACTCGCCGATCGATCTGGATGCACTTAGCTCCGTAACGCTCACGTTCAACGAGGCCGTCAACTCACCGCTCGACCACGTAGCGTTTTTGGGTCCGGAAGGCGCGATCCTACCCACAGGCAGTTCGTCGATAGATGGCACGCAGTGGGAGATCACGTTCAATCCACAAACCAGAGGAACGTACACGGTTCTTGTAGGTCCGGGCGTCACCGATCTGGCCGACAATCTGATGGATCAGGACCAGGACGGCATTCTGGGCGAGCAGGAAGACGACATCTATACGTTCAGCTTCGATGCCTTCGATGCCGACACCGTCTTTACCTTCGATACCGAGATTGCAAGTGGTGACACATCTTTCGACGGCCAGGACATCTGCATCGTCGGGGTCACGTTGACGATCGACGGTACGCATCAATTCAATTCCGTACAGCTCGTCGAAGGTGCCGTTCTCACACACACGGCCGGGTTGGCCGAGCCGACAGATCGACTCGTTCTCACTGTCGACGGTGATGTCATTGTCAGTACGTCAAGTTCCATTTCGGTCGACGGCAAAGGGTACGCTGGCGGCGAAGGGCCCGGCGCAGGCGGTACTGGAGACTCTGGTGGAGGTGGAGGCCATGGCGGTTCAGGCGGAGACGGTGAAGTTGAAGTTGAAGTTGAAGGGCTTGGGGGTTCGAGCTATGGTTCAATCGTGGAGCCGGTTGATCTCGGGAGTGGTGGAGGCTTTGGCTGGCAGGATG
>CAYYOX010000534.1:0-5023 GCA_964473065.1 uncultured Planctomycetaceae bacterium
GTGGGAGGAGTTGGTAAATGCGTTTCGCCAGCCTGCGCGCTTCGGGACCGGCGGCATACGCGGGATGATGGCGTTCGACAAGGCCTCGATCATCCAATTGAAGGAGGAGGGGATCGGCGCGGCGATATTAAGAGGCCCAAATACGATCAACGATCTGGTGCTCTTGTGCACCTCGGCCGGCGTGGCCAGGTTTGGAAAGCGGCAGGAGCCGCCGTTTGAGAAAATCGTCATAGGATACGACAGCCGAATCAGAGGGCACGACCTGGCCGCACTTGTGGCGCAGTTGTTCCTGGCCTATGACTACACCGTCTATTTCTTTGACGAGCCGTGTCCGTATCCGGAGGTGACGTTCGCCATTCCGAGTGATTCGATCAAGGCGGATCTGGGCATTCTGATCTCAGCCAGCCACAACGACTACCGATACAACGGATATAAGCTCTCCTGCGCGAACGGATCGCAATTCGACCCCGAGCAGCGCGACGAGATGTACGAGCAATACATTTCAAAGGCGGATTTCGACCAGATTCGCCTCTGCCCCTTCGACCAGGCATCGGACGGCAAGCTGGTGTTTCTCGGCGGGAAGAAACCCGTGCCCGACTACGATTACACCGGCAGAGAGGGCTTCCTGGTGGACATCCACGAGGAGCATAGGAACCACGTCAAGAGCTTTCTGCTGACCGAGGATCTTAAGGAGAGGCAGGAATCTTCGTCGGATCCCCTGAAAATCGCCTATTGCGCCTTTCACGGCGTGGGCCGCGTCGCCGTGCCAAGGCTGCTGAGGGAGGTCGGCTTTGCTGAAGTCAAGCCGATAACGGTCAACGGATTGAACGATCTTGACGGGCTGTTTCCTTGCTTCTGCAGCGAGCCCGGGCGCGAGCAGCAGCCGGACCCGGGAGACCCCCGGGCGGCGCATATCGCCGTGGAAGCCTTCAAGAGCGAGTACCCCGGTGAGTTCGAGAATATCGACATCCTCCTGGGGACCGATCCCGACGCGGACCGTTGCGGCTGCGTTGTGAAGGTCCCCGAAAATCAACGGCATATCTATGACGGCAGCGAGCACCTACTGCTGCCGGCAGACGACGCCTGGGCGCTGGTTCTGTGGTATAGGCTTCACAGGCAAATCGAGAAGTTCGGGGCGGTCCGAGACGCCGAAAAGAAGTTTATCGTCCTGTCGCACACGACTTCCGACAGCATCGTTCGTGTCGCGCGAAAACACGGCCTGGGCGTGGTCAAGTCCTGGGTGGGCTTTGCCGCGCTGGCGGCTGCTACGCGGGACGTCTGGGAGGGAAAGACCGAAGAAATCCTCGGACTTATCGAAGGGCGCGGCCAAAACACGCCGCCGAATCTGTGCCATCCGTTTGTCTACTGCTGCGAAGGTATGGAGACTTCCAAACGATCCATCAACGTAGCGGCCATGGAACAAAGCAACGGCTTTTCGATCCTGGGCGGGCCTCCTCCGGACGCCCGCTCGCTTGGCGAGGGCGGGCACGTTCGCGATAAGGACGGCACGTTCGCCGCTCTTCTGCTTGCCGAAATCGCCGCCTGGGCAAAGGAGCAGGGCACAACGGTTTTCGAGGCGCTCGACAAGTATATCTACCTCGATCGTGACGTCGGGCTGTTCGCAAACTTCTACGAGCCGGACCCGCTCGACGGCGAATATCCGGGTATCGAAGGGGACCGGCTCAAGAAGAACATTCTCCGCAAGGCGCTGGACTATTATCGGCTCGCGCTGGCCGGTGACCTCGAAATCGCAGGTCTTCGCGTCACGGCCGCGAGCATCTACCGAACGGGTAAGTACGATACGATCTATCCGCCGTCGGGCGATTTTCAGTTCCCCGACGAGGGCATCCGGTTCTTCTTTGGAACCGAAAAGCTGGATCACGTCACGATCAGGCCTTCCGGAACGGGCAATGCCCTGCGCTTCCACATACAGCTTCACGCCTCGCCGGGCGAGGTTGAGCTGATCGAAAAGAAGCATGAGCTTCGCTCACGTGGCAAGGCGATTATGGACGACATACGAAGACTGCTGGGTGCGCCAAGGTCGTCGTGACGGTCTGGCTGGGATACGGCATTACATTGCCCGGTTCACTTGGCCGCTGCGAATCGGACGTTGCGAATCTCACTTGCGAGCGTTGCCTTTGTCCTTTGCGCAATCGGTTTTTCAACGGAAGCGGTTCCTTTCATGCTATTGGGTTCCCATTACACTCATCACAGACTTGACCCCCTCTGTTTGCAAGTTCCTACCCGTTCATCTGCCAAGGTCGCCCAGGCGTGCTCGTCGCAAAGCCCAACTACTGCCGCCTGCGGCGAATCAGCGCCAGCCCGCCGACAGCCAGCAGCGACAACGTGGCCGGTTCGGGAACGGTCAGGATCGTGTAGCCGGCCAAGTTCCCGTTGGGGATGTACTCGAGCAGGTAATCGGCGCCCATCGTCGCACCGGTGATATCGGCCCAGTCGGCGGCCTGGCTATCCCAGTACTGGATGGCGCCCGTTCCTCGGACCAGGCTGAGGAAGTCGTCCAATGTGTCGTCCGCATCGCCGAACAGCGCCAGCATTCCGCCGTTGCTCATCCTGACAAAGCTGTCATCGCCACCATTATGGTCGATTCTCAGCGTGTCGGCGACACTAACCATCGCACCGTCGAGAATTTTCAGGATGCCGCTGCCCTCCCAGCCCACGCGCAGGTCTCCGCCGTTGGTCCAGGTCGTGCCCTCCCCCGCCACCACAACCGTTCCCATCGAGTCGCTCATGTTGCCGATCACGCAGTTGTATAGCGTGCTGACCGCTCCGCCGTCGGTGATCGAGAGCATGCCATTGCCGTATTTGCCCACCGTCACACGGCTGGTGCTCCATACGGAACCTTCCCCCTCCACCGTCGCCACACCCGTCGAATCGGCATGATAGCCGAGATACCCATCGCGCGTGGGAACCGCCACACCGTTGCGGATCTCGAGTGACCCGTTGGCGACATACCCCGCCCCCATATTCGCCTGGTCGTTGACGCCTAGGTTGATCGTAATGTCCTGGCCCGGCTGGCCGGCAAGGTTGAGCGTCATGGTCAGATCATCTTCGCTGTCAAACACCAGGCTGCTGTCGCTCACCATCCCATGGGTATGGATCGTGCCGGTACCCGTCAGTGTTGACGGCTCGGCGTAGAGCGTGCCTGTCGTGAGGACACCTGCGTCAAACGCGACCTCGCCCACGCCATAGCCGCCGACGTAGGTCTCGTACATCACATGGACCGCGCCGCCGCCGGTGATGTTCAGCGTCCCGTCACCGTACTCGCCCACGTGGAGGTAGCCGGACTCCCAGGTCGATCCGCCGCCGTCAACCACCGCCAATCCGGTCCCAACGTATCCGGAGGCGACATAACCGTGTCTATCGCTGACGACCCTGCCCCCATTGGTGATTCTCAGCGTCCCGTTGCCGTACACACCCGCATGAATGTCCCTGCTGGTCGCCCACGTTGAGCCTTCTCCATCCACGACCGCCACACCGGTGGTACCCTTATCGTATCCGACGAAGCCTTTGACGGCGCTGACATCCCCGCCGCCGGTGATATCCAGCGTACCGGTGACCGTGACGGTTTCGCTGTTTGTCCAGGTCGAGCCCTCCCCGTCAACCGTTACCGCGCCATGCGAGTAGCCGCCGATGGCACCAGCTTTGTTGCTGACCGATCCGCCGGCGCGAATCTCCATCGTGCCGCTCCCGAAGCCGCCCACGCGCACATCATCGCTGCTCGTGAAGATCGAACCGGGTCCGGTCACCGTGATCTTGCCCACGCCGTCGTGCCTCTTGCCGATGTAGCAGATACCTGTAGTGCTGACCATGCCCCCGGCGGCGACGTTCAATGTGCCCTCGCCATCCTTGGCAATATACAGTCGGTCCTGGTTCGTCCACGTCGAGCCGTCTCCGGACACTGTGACCACGCTTCTCGTGCCCGCGGTTATCGCGATGAAGCCGTCAACAGTGCTGACCGCTCCGCCATTGGTGATATCCAGCGTGCCATTGCCACTGAAGCCGACAATGAGGCTTTCGCCGAACCCTTCGTACGCGGCGGACTCCCACCTCGAACCGGGCCCGTCCACCGTCACAGCGCCCGTCGAACCAGCCCTATACGCGATGACGGCCTCACCGTTGGTGACGTAACCGCCGTCGGTGATGTTCATCGTGCCCTCGCCAGAATTGCCCACTTTAAGCCGTTCGTGGTTATTCCATGTCGAGCCTTCCCCATCGACCGTGACAAGCCCTGTCGTGCCGGAGCCCTCTCCGACGTAGCCGGAACCATTATCTACGAGGCTGCCGTCGGTGATGCTCAGAGTCCCGCCGAAATAGCGGCCCACGTAGGCGGTCGTGTTCGCCTCCCAAGTGGACGGATTCGAGGGGTACACGGAACCAGATGCAACAATATCCCCATGGACGACCGGAACCTCGAGCAGACACAACACGGCAACAACGAGCGCACAATAAGCCCCGCAATTCCTCGTAGGCATGCCAAGTCCCTACTGATGCTTTTCTTTCACCCAATGCCCTTTTGCCCGAGCGGTATTCGCGGCCCCAGAAAACCGGCCCCTCACAATAGCCGCATCATACCACAAAACGCGATTCTGTCAATCAGGTGAACACCTGAGTTCATCGAAAAACCCTGTTTCCCCAGGCTAAATTTGTTCCACTTTTTTCGATAATTCCCGCTAACTGATCCCAGCACAATAACAACGGGCGAGCCCAAAGCCTCGCCCGCGTTCAACCGAGGGCCGAGCCGAGGGTCAAACTATTCGCGTCGTCTGCGTCGAAGCAGCGCCATTGCACCGACGCCTAATACCAAAAGCGTAGCGGGTTCGGGAATTACAAAGGCAAAGATCACGCCAAGATCCTGATTTCCTCCTTTGCGGGTCATGCCGTAAAGAACATCGTCGATGTACGTGAGTGCGCCCAATTCACACTACCCGCCCCG
Organism: uncultured Planctomycetaceae bacterium; assembly: GCA_964473065.1. Classification (GTDB taxonomy): domain Bacteria; phylum Planctomycetota; class Planctomycetia; order Pirellulales; family Thermoguttaceae; genus CAYYOX01. The sequence continues at coordinate 4,955 of CAYYOX010000534.1, forward strand.
ACAAAGCCCGCGTTCGTTGAAGAAACGAGCGGATCAGGGCTTGAGAGCCTCGGAATCGGCGTCCTGGCC
>CAYYOX010000535.1:0-5020 GCA_964473065.1 uncultured Planctomycetaceae bacterium
CCACAACATCGAAATCCACATCGACCGCAAGGCCTTGGACGATGTGGGGGTGAGCACGGACGAGCCGATCACGTTGAAGCTCAAGGGGATTTCCTTGCGGGCGGCCCTGCGGTTGATGCTTCGCGAGTTGGCTCTGACTTTCATGATCCAGGACGAAGTGTTGTTGATCACCACGCCGGAACAGGCCGAAACACAACTTTCGACTCGCATTTACCCGGTGTGCGACCTGATTGCCGGATCAAGCGGGTTCCAACTGCCGCAAGCCGGATGGCCCTTGGCCAAGACAATCAGTCAGACGTTCGCGCCGGACTCGTGGGACGCCGTCGGCGGGCCGGGATCTATTTCCACGTTGAACGTCGGCGGCGTGCCCGCGTTGATCATCTCGCAGACCCTCGACGTTCACGATGAGATCGGCGCCTGGCTCATAGAGCTCCGCCGCATGGTGGCTGCGTCGAAGGACAAACTCCCGAAGCCGACTTGCGTCGGCAGACACGGTTGCGGATGCATCCATCAACCGCCGGCCGGAATTGGCGGTGGCGGGGGTTTTGGCGGTGGTTTCGGCGGCGGCGGGGGAATGTTCTGATCCGCTGTCGTTGTGGCCTGCTTGCGCAAAACAACAGGGACGGCCGTTTGGGATAACGGTCGTCCCTGTTTTGGAGTTTGTGGCGCGACCGGCGGTCGCGGCTTTATAGGGCTGTTAGCCCTTGTACTTGGCCCAGTAGGTGGGCATTAGCTCTTCGACCTTTTGCTCGAGTTCCTGGTCGCTGATGGCGGTCATGCGGCCTTCCTTCTCGTATTGGTCCGTGACCCAGCGGGCCACTTTGTGGACCTTGATCTTGCTGATGCGATCGTCGCCGGTGAGCCCGAAGAAATCGTTGACCCAAAGGGCCACGCCGTCGGTGCCCGTCTTGTCGGTCAAGGCCACGCGCGGCGGACGGTTCAAGAGCTTGGCCGTGTCGAAGATGTTGTAGATCCGCTCGTCCTGACGCAACCCTCCGGCGTGGATGCCGGCCCGGGTCGTGTTGAAGTAGCGGCCGACGAAGGGGAAGTTCTCGGGGATCGGGAAACCGATCGACTGCATATACTCGGCCAGTTCGGTGATCACCTCGGTCTGGATGCCGCACAGGTCGCCCTTCAGGGCGATGTATTCCATGATCGCGCTTTCCAGCGGCGGATTGCCGGTCCGCTCGCCGTAGCCGAACAGGGTCGCGTTGCAGGCGTCGCAGCCGTAGAGCCAGGCGCTGGACCCGTTGACGTGTACCTTGTGGAAGTCGTTGTGCCCGTGCCATTCGAGCCGATCGCTGGGTACGCCCACCTCTTGGTTGAGTTTGTAGATCAGCTTAGGAATGCTTCGCGGCAGCTCGGCGCCCGGATAGCTGATGCCGAAGCCCATGGTGTCGCACAGCCGAATCTTGGCCTTCAGATGCTCGGGCCCCGCTTCGCGCATTCGCATCAGTCGCTCGGCGAACGGCAGCACGAAGCCCCCGATGTCGGCCCGGGTGATGTCCTCGAAGTGACAACGCGGCCGCACGCCGGCCTCGAACGCGGCATCGACCACCTCGCAGTAGCTATCCATGCACTCTTGGCGGCTCTTGAACTTCAGCTTCTGGAAGATGTGGTAGTCGGAGCAACTGGTCAACATGCCGCTCTCTTTGAGTTCGGCTTCCTTGACCAGCCGGAAGTCACCCTTGACCGCCCGGATCCAACCGGTACACTCGGGAAACTTGTGCCCCAGTTCGCGGCATTTGTCGAGCGTGTCGCGATCGTTCTTCGTGTAGAGGAAGAACTCGGTCTGCCGGATCACGCCATTGGGTCCGCCCAGCTTGGCCATCAGGTCGTAGATGCGGACCATCTGCTCGAGCGTATAGGGCGGCCGGGCCTGTTGGCCGTCGCGGAACGTGGTGTCCGTGATGAAGAAATCTCGCTTCACCGCGGCCTGCGGGTCGAATTCGATCGGCTTGCCGTCGATGTACTCGACGATCGGTCCGTTGAACTTGATCAGCGGCGGCAGATCGTAATCGAACGTGTCTTCCAACAGGTTCGGCTCGGTCGCGTCGACCAGGGGATGGGAATTGTACTTTCCGGACATCAGGGGCTCCTTATCTTCCAGAATTCGCTGCAAATGAGTTGGTGTTTATATGATTCAGGGTTCGCGGTTCAGCGATCAGCACTTGGGATTTCACGCCTGTCCCGGAATACTGAACCCCGAACCCCGAACCCTGAACCCTCCGTGGTCTGCGGTCTACTTAGGCGTCGACGCCCTGCTCCTTGCAGGTCTTGGTAATGAATTCGATCGCGTCGTTGACGGTGGTCACCGACAAGGCGGCGTCTTCGTCCATCTCGATGCCAAACTCTTCCTCGAACATGGCAACCAACTCGACCGACTGGACGCTTTCGGCGCCCAGGTCGAACGTGAAGGTATGCTCGGGCTTGATCTCGGCCGGATCGATGTGCAAAACCTGGGAGGTGACGGAAATTACGCGTTCTTCAACAGTAGCCATAAACAAATCTCCTACTTCGTGCGTTGAGCAGCCAACAGGCGTCGGCCGCGTTTGACGGCATCGGTGCGTGCCGGTTTGGTCAGTTCGAAAATCTCGTTCCACATGGCTTCCTCGGCCTCGGTCCACTGGTGACCCCGGCGGCTGGTGGCCGTCTTGGCCGTCTCGTAGAGCTTCCCTTTGCCAAATCCCTTGGTAACGACGCCTTCGAGGAACCAGGCGAACGAGGGGATGAACTTCGGCAACAGCTTGCCGGTCGCAGCGATCAGGGTCATGGCCCCCACGTAGGCGCCCGTGTTGAATAGCGTGCCGATCGAGGTCTTCGTATGGTCGCCGATCAGGGCGCCGACCTTGGTCGATCCGGTGTCGATCGGCTGCTTGCCGTCGAGCACGACCGAGACGCTCGAGTAGTCGTTCTTCAGATCGCTGTTGGTGGTCAGTGCCCCGAGGTTGACCCACTCGCCGACGTAGGCATGGCCCAGGAACCCGTCGTGATACTTATTCGAGTAGCCGTGGATGATCGACTCTTCCACTTCGCCGCCGATTCGGCACATCGGCCCGATGGAATTGCCCTCGCGGCATTTGGCGCCCAAGATGATCGACTTCTTGCCGATATAACAGGGGCCTTCAATGCGGCTGAAGGGATGGATCTCGACGCCTTCATCGATGTAGATCGGTCCCTCGGCCGCGTCGAGCACGACCATCGGATGGATCAACGCGTCGGGCCCCACGTAGATGTCCTTGTCGCTGCCGCGGACTCCCCGAGGTTCTTCGATCGTGCCTTCGATGCCGCTGCGTCCGGCCGCGGCAAAGTCGATCGTAAGCTGATCCGGATTGGCCAACACCAAGTCCCAAGTGTAGTTCCAAACCGGCACGTTGTCCTTGGCAACGGGGCCCTTAGCGGCCGGCAGTTGGGCCTTGGCCGACTCGAGCAGGGCGTCGATCGAATCGGTCTTCAGCTTGGCCAAGTCTTCCTGGGCGATTCGGGCGTAAAGTACGTCGCCGTCGGCATCAACGGCCACTTCACTGGGCCCGGTCGTCTCAACGTCGAACCCGGCCGCCTTGAGATGGGCCGCCACGATCAACAGGTCGTCGCCCGCGAGCGTACTCGCGTCGTTCACCGGCCGGCTGGTCGACGCCCGATAGACCTCGGCCATGTAGGGCGGCACAAAACAGGCCACATCGGTCGCACCCGTCTTGTCGACCATCTTGTCGAACAACGACGTCATGCCGCAACGCAGCTCCCAAATAGGCCGACTCAGGGCCAACGGATCGAAGTGGTATCGCTTCTCGTTCGGTTGATCAACGAAAATCAAGCGCATAGTAAGTATTCCTTGTCTCGTTTCTTACGGGGCGTCGAATATCACAGAGCGTCGAGTACTACGGTGCGTCGGGCATCTTGTCCTGGATCCACTCGTAGTACTCGGCCATTTGCAGCGAGCCGGCAGCCTCTTTGTCGACGATGAACATCGTGTCCGGGTGCAACTGCAACGCGCTGGCCGTGATCATGCTGGTGACCGGCCCTTCGATGGCTTGGGTCACGGCGTCGGCCTTGTTCTCGCCGCTGGCCAAAAGGATGATCTTCCTGGCCTCCAGAACGGTTCCCACGCCCATCGTGATCGCGTAGATCGGCACTTCGTCGGCCGAGTCGAAGAATCGAGCGTTGTCGTCGATCGTCTGCTTGGCCAGGGTCTTGATTCGCGTGCGCGAGCCGAGCGAACTGGTCGGCTCGTTGAACGCGATATGTCCGTCGGTGCCGATCCCCAAGATCTGCAAGTCGATCCCGCCAAGGTCGACGATCCGTTGCTCGTACCATGAACAGAACGCCTCGTAGTTGTCGGTCGTGCCCGAGGGGATGTGGATGTTCTCCTTGGGGATGTTGATGTGCTTGAACAGATTCTCGTGCATGAAGTAGTGGTAGCTCTGCTCATGCGTCAGCGTGCACACTTCTTCTCGCACGAGGTTGAAGGTGGTCACTTGCGAGAAATCGAGCCCTTCCTCGACGTGCAGTCGGACCAATTCCTTGTAAAGCCCCAAGGGGGTCGAGCCGGTGGCCAGGCCCAATACGGCGTTGGGTTTCGAGTAAAGCGTTCGGGCCACGACGCGGGCGGCCGAGCGGCTCATTTCGTCGACAGAATCTTTGACGATGATTTCCATAGCTTCTCCTCTTAGGATTGGTTCCTATGCTTTGGGTCGCGATGTCTAGAACCCGTTAGTATTTCCCAAAGCGGCCGTGCTGTCAATCGGCACCAACACGAGGGGTTTGGTGCGCATTATGCGCGGGGTGAGATGCATGGTCGCTGAGGCGACCAGCCCCCGTTCGCGCTTTGGGCGGAGATTGGTAGCTACGTTCGCCAGAACGTGGAGCATTTTCTAGCATAACGACCACGTTCTGGCGAACGTAGCTACAAGATCCGGGTCGGCACGCCTTGCCCATAAGTTCCGCAGAAAGCCCCTACTCCCCCAATCGGATTCGCACGTCGGCCACCGTGTTGCCCTGTTCGACCGGTCCGACCAGCAGG
>CAYYOX010000536.1:0-5008 GCA_964473065.1 uncultured Planctomycetaceae bacterium
CGGTACCGAGGATCCGCCGGATGTCCCACGGCCCGTCCAGGCCGACCACACCCAACAGCCCGCCTTCACCTTGATAGGCAAAATGAAACGAATACAGCCGCAATCGCTTGACCGTTCCCCGCGGCACGCCTCGGAGTCCGTCACCGCGATAGATGTCGGCCAGGTAAACGGTCGCATCGTCGCGTGACGGGTCGACCTTCTCGGGAATCACCGGCGGTGTGGGCGTCTTGCGAAGCGGAATCGGCTCGAACAGTCCGTAACCGTCCACATGGGCAATCGGCACGATGTTGTCGAACACATCGACCAAGCAAACGTCCCACGGCGACCGCGGGCTCAGCTTGCAGGTGACCAGCAGGTACTTGTCCGAGAGTGGATAAGGATGGATAAACTTCGGCCAACTGGCGGCCGTCAACTGGTCGGCCACGATCGGCTCGACCTTCTTACCATAGCCGGGAATCCGCTGGATCACTCCGTCGGCTTCATGGCGTCCCCGGGCCACGTCGAACAGCACCAGTTCACCGTCGCGGTGCGAGCCGTGATGACCGGTAACGATCCCGGCGAATTTCGTGGGATGGTCCGGAATCGGTCGGGCGCCGAAGATCGCGTTAGGCCAATAGGAGCTACCGCCGTAATACATCGACTGGCCCGTGCCGTCGGGATTCATCGAGAACATGAACCGACTCGAGGCATGCGGCAGGTCGGAATACTCCCAACGCAAGTACAGCACGCGGCCGCTTGGCAGCATTACCGGATTGAAGTCATGATCCTGCTCGAAACAAAGTTGGCGAATGTTACCCCCGTCGGCGTCCATCCGGTAGATCACCTCCACCTGGCTCCCGTTGCAGGGCACCGCCTGGAAACAGGCCGAGCTGGTGAAGATGATCCGTCCGTCGGGTAGATAGCAGGCATCGTAATTATCCACGTCCGGCTGGTCGCCGCGGCCGACCTGCCGCAAGGAGCTTCCGTCAACGTCGATCTCCCACACCTGCCACCGCCCGTGATCGTCCCGCATGGAGAACAGCATCCGATGGCCGTCGAAATGCAGGTCCACGTCGCTGACGAGCTTCGCTGCGGGAGGTCTATACACGGTGCTCGGTTTGCCGTCAGGCTCTACCAACGAGAGAACGGCGATTTCATTGTCGTATTGATTCGGCGGCACCGTCGAGTTGCCGGTCGAACTGCGCGGGAAGCCCAGGTCCGAATTGTAATACTGGTCGGCGCTGAGCGGCTGACCATTCTTCAGCGGACGCCGCTTGATCAGCAGCAGCCGATCGAAATCCAGCAACGGATTCCCCAGCAGGGCTTCTTTCCGCAAGGCCGCCAAGGCTTCGCTGAACTCGGGCTGATCGCCGTCTCTGGCCAGGGAGTCCAGACGGGCCAAGTACTGCTTTCCCTTGGGGTATCTCGGGCCAAACGTGTCGATCAGATCGGTGATCGCCCGACGCAGGGCCTTGCTGTTGACCTTCTCGCTGACGAAAGGCCGAAACTCCTCCGCCCCGGCCGCGCTGGCCAAAACGAGCAACCCGGCAACGACGAACATCAGCAAGCGTCCGATCATGAAACTTCCTCCCATCCACGACAGTTTAACGGAAACACTTCTGTCTCCCTAGTGCGTGCCTTGATCGGCTACTCGACCCACCAGCGGGACCGCTCTTGTTTGATTAGATCCTCCAAGTAAACCTTCTGCTCGTGGCGATTGCGGCGACCACCGGGAGCGGAGCGCATCGTGCCGCCGTTGTAGGCCGGGGACGGCGAGCAGTTCAGGTCCAGCGTCACCGTGAGCACCTTGACGGGTCCGACTTCCGTTTGGATCGGGTTCTTGAACGTCGTACCCACCACCGGTTTATGGGTCGGATCGGCCTGGGGCGAGAGGACTTCGCGGCCCACCGTATCCCAGACACCGTAACCGGAGTTCCACGAACTGGATACGATCCGCACGCAGTTGTCGGCCGACCGGGCGGGCATCAGGCTGCGATAATAGCCCGCGTTGGGGAAGAGAATAATCTCCGCTCCGCGAAGCGACAGCAGCCGGGCCACGTCGGTAAACCAACTGTCGTAGCAGATCATGAATCCCACCTTACCGAAGTCGGTCGAAAAAACCGGCACTCGACTGCCGGGCGTGATACCCTGTTCGTTGAGTTCCGGGCTGTAAGGGTGGAGCTTGTCGTAGCTGCCCGCCAATTCGCCTTGCCGATCGTACAACAATGCCGTGTTGTAGAGCCGCTCGTTTTGCACGTCCTTCCGCACAATCCCGCCGGCGACGTACATCCGATACTCCCGGGCTTTTTCGGACATCAGTTTTGATGAGGGGCCCGGCACCGGTTCGGGCAACAGCCCGCCTTGCATGTACTCGGTCAATAGCACCAGGTCGACCCCGGCTTTGCCGGAAGCGTCCAGTACGGCCCGGCACGTTTCCAGAGTAGCAGTACCCTGCGTGCAAGCCACGGTAACCCACCGCGGCCGGACGGGATCCGTTTCGACCAGCGAGATGTTCTTCACCCAGACTTTGCCGTGCGAACTGAGACGGAAGAGAATCCGCACTTCGGCCTCGGCTTCCCCCTGGCCCGGATAGTGGATCTTCACGTCGCCTTGGACCCAGCCGTCTTCGAGACGTCGGAACTGCGAAATCCCGTTCCGCGTGTTGTTGCGGAAGCACTGAAACAACAGATGCTCATGTGGGTTGAGGTCTTCGGACATCCGCAAGAGAACTTTCAGTCGGTAGGTCTTGCCTAACGTCACCGGAGCGTTCGTGCTGATGTATCCGACGCAATCGGGATTGCCGTCGCCGGTGGCCATCAACAGTCTTTCGCCGTCGCGCTTGACCATCTTGAAAACCGGCGTCAGCGATGCGGCGGCGGAGTGAAGCGTCCACCCGTCGGGCAACTCGCCGATTCGGCTCTGTTGGAAATCTCCGTTGGGAACCAGGTTCGCTGCCAGCCGATCCGCCCGGACATTGCCGGCGCCCGCCAGCAACACCAGTCCCATCAGGCCTTGGCCAATTACGCCAAGCTTCGAATGTCTGGAAGTGCTCATGCCGTTGCTCCTATCTCATGCACTAATCTCATGCGCTAATAGACGATCAGATGATTGCATCACAATCACAGTGTATTTTCTATGCTGCCGTGCCGAGTATAAGAAACTGCGAAGAGTTTCCCACGCGCTTTACACGGCGAGCGTATGCTGCTACGATGGGCGATAATCCTGAGCCTGCGAGAACGGTTCGGCCGGTACGCCCAAATAGGAAATCGTACGCCCAAATAGGAAACCTCGATTCTATCGAATCGGCAATGAGACCGCAAGTCGGGGGAACCGTCGCGGTGGGTAGGAGATTCGCCGTCAAGTTACCGAAAACCTCGAAGGCGGCGTAAACATCATCAGCCCCGGTTGCGCCATCAACCCGAAGTGTCCCAACGCAAATCTACGAGCCATGGCAGAGGGAGTCGGATGGGGAATTGATGATTGATGATTGGCCGCTTGCGGCTTTGCACTATCCACTGCTGTGTGCGTCCGGCGGCAGATGCTTTCGACCGGCAGGGAAGTCGACTTCCATTTCGAGTTGTACGCCGGAGGATTCTTCCCAGATCCTCGGTAAGAACGAGGTCCCATTGGTCGGAATCAACCAATCCGATGAGTTCCAGGTGCTCCGCACGCTCAGCACTTTCAATGTATGCCCATTGCGTGGTACAATGGCCGATCCAGTTTGATAGTCATTTCTACATCTCCTAAGGTAGGAGGTGTTGAGCCGCGGCTGATTGGCCCACGGGGTCAATCAGGCTGACATTTCCTGAGAGTACGTGAGCGCTGGTGACCCCGGGTGAGACTTCACGAAATCGTTGCTATACCTGGACTTAGGACTTGTAAAGTAATTACTTCCCGATTCCGGAGTTCCACCATTTAGCCGCCACTACGGCGATGAGACGTTTAGCCGTCGCCGGCACGGCGATGAGATTGGAGATCTGGCCCTCACCGCCGTGCCGGCGGCGGCTAAACGAATTCCGGAAGTAATTCCTTTACAAGTCCTTAGCATCGCAAACCCAGTAATTCCTAGAGTTTCGCGAAAACCCGCTTTGCGGGCGCCATGCCCACGCTTGCGTGGGCATGGCGCCCGATGCGCCTATTGAGCCATATCCCAGGAGAAACGGCCATGCCGCTTCATGTTTTGTGTCCGAAATGCAATACCCGCTATCAGGTGGAGGATCATCAGGTGGGCGGAACGGGCACGTGTCCCCAGTGCGGCACGTTGGCCCGAATCCCGTCAAGCGACGACGCCGCGGGAGCCGAGGTGCAAATCCCCGTTTCCGAAACGGCCGCTGCCAGCGTCGACCTGCATCGCCGGATGATTGGCGTGTTCTGTATAGCCGTGGCGTTGCTGAACCTGTTGTGGACCGGGTGCTGTGTGTTTATGGTGGTTATGATGCTCGGCGGAGGCCTTCCGAATATGCCTGACAACGCGGATACCCAGGTGGTGGTCGCCGTCTACGGGCCGATGGGAGTTCTTGCAGCCTTGACGGCACTGCTGCAACTGCTGGTCGGCGTGTTTCTGTTGCTCAAGAAGCGAAGGTGCCGAAAGCTGGGCGTCTTTTGCGGAGTGATCAGTTGCATGAGCCTGTGGGGATGCTGTGTCTATCCCTTTAGCCTCGGCCTGGGAATCTATTCGCTGGTGATTCTGTCCGGTCGAAATGCCATCGGAGTGTTAGACAGGTAGTCGGTTTTGTGGAGTGGAAAAAGGGGACTGGCTCCGAGCACAAGTAGATGCCGAACCCGTCGGAAATCTCCGCGGCTCGGTGCCTGTCCCCCTTTTCCACGCGCGCCGGCTATTGACAACAGTTTGTGGGCCGTCACACTTGAAGAGGGGAGTATACCCAGCCGATTTTCCCTTTGTTTAGATGACTGCTTACTTTACGCGAAATCCGCGACTGGAGACGCCTCCTAAAAAAACCTCACCGAATAACAAGTCGCCGACCAAAAAGCAATCCATGCCAAACTACCCGACCAGATTCCAACTCAA
>CAYYOX010000537.1:0-5003 GCA_964473065.1 uncultured Planctomycetaceae bacterium
TGGCACATGCGGCTCCCGGCAATACCCGCAAGAAGCTGCGCCCCTCGATTCCACAACGTAACCTGCATGGCGGCGTCGATGAACACGACCGCGTCGTACATGTGCTCCAACAACTTCACCTCGAACAACGTGTCGACATCCGACCGCTGAGGCGCCGACGGCGAACGGTTCAGTACCCAATGCGAATTGACCAATTCCGGATCCAACGCTTTGAGCCATCGCCCGGCGACCTCCTCGTGCAGTTCCAGAGGGTCGCGGACTTGCAGCTCGGCGAAGGCTTTTACCAACTCGGGATCGAACTGTGTCCCGGCACATTCGAACAACTCGGCCATCGCCCGCTCGTGCGACATGGCCGGGCGGTAGACGTGGTCGGTGGTCATCGCGTCGAAGGCCTCGGCGATATCGATCATTCGAGACCCCAACGGCAATTCCTCGCCTTGGGTCCGAAACCCCTTCCGACTGCCGTCGTACCAGCCGGACACGTTCTCGACAATACCGAGAATGTCCTGCGACGCACAACTTTGCCGCAGAATCTCCATGCTCATGCGTCGCGCGCGGGCCATCAGGGCCGCTTCGTCGGGATCCAAAGGCCCCGCCTTCAATAGAATACTGTCCGGCGCGCCGATCATGCCGATGTCGTGCAGCAGGGCGGCCACTTCAATGGCGTCACGCTCAGACTCCTCCAATTCCTTGTGCAACGACCATGCCGAGGTTGTCAACGCCACGCGAAGACAGTGTCCGGCCGTGGCCGCATGTTTGCACTGCAAGGCCGCAAACAGGCTGCTGGCCGTTCCCAAGCGAACCTGGATAAGCTGATTGTCCGTCGCTTCACCCACTTTGGCCTGAACACCGCTCCCGGCAGCGTCCTCGACCTCTGGTCGGTAGACCTCGCTGTGCTCTAACTCCTGCAACAGCCAACGAACTTCGGTCAGCGACTGATCGGTATTCGGAGTAGACTCAGCCGGCGCGTTCTCGCGCAGGTTGTCCTCGCGCTCCAGCGAAACATTGTCCGCCGCGGCAGCAGAGTTCGGATCGGCTATTTCTGGTTTGGTATGCTCGGCCATCAGTGCTACTTCCTCGGGCGGTTCAGTGTTCGAGATCGTTCGACGACAACGTGCCTGGGCACAGCATCGCCCAACGCCTGCCCACGATGCGTTTGATGCGGTCTTGTTAAAACGACCGTCTGCCTTTGAAAACCTAGGTCACGTAAGCACTTCGGTCAAAGAGCAGTAGGCAGTAGGCAGCCTATGTTGCTGGCTTCTGGGCCTATTACGCACTGCCCACTGCCTACTGTCTACTGCATACTGCTTGCACGACCGTTGCGACCGTAACATTCCCCACTCAGCAGCCGGGCGTTCAGGAGATCTGCAAAGTCGGTTTTGTGGAGTGAAAAAAGGGGACTGGATTCGAGCATCAGTAGATGCTAAACCCGCCGGAAATCACTCCTGCTCGGTGCCTGTGCCCCTTTTCCACGGTCTCAGAGACGTGCCACCCGAGCGACTTTGCAAATCTCCGCGGCCGGGCGCGCCTTTACTTGACAATCCAGCCAACATCGCTTATGTTGATGACTCATCCGAAGACCTGAAACGCGTACAAAAGGAAATATCCATGCGAACGACCACTTGGGTCTTTGTTCTGCTGTGCTTGGGAACCATACTTTGCGCTTGCGACATCCGCGGCGATGAAGACCTCGAGCAATCCGCGGCTGCCGCTTTCACGATCCGCGCCGATTGGTTCGACCGCGGCAACGTGAATGTCAGCAAGCTCGGGCAGGCCTACGCAGACAAATATGCTTGCATCTGGAACGCCGGCGTGCTGCCCAACCGGGCCGAGTACGAGTTGGATTTCCCGGTCACGGCCGAATATACCTTGGTCGGGCTATACGCTTCGGCCGGTTCCCGACCGACCGACATCTATCTCGACGGCAAGAAGGTCCACCAGGGCTTCGCATCGACCGGGCCCAGTTTCAGCACCAGCCAGGCCCGCTGGGAGAAACAGTGTACGCTGCATATCACCGCCGGCAAGCATACGATCAAGCTGCTGTGCCCGGGCCCCTGCATGCCGCATATCTGTGCGCTGCGATTCGAGTCGCCGGTTGCTTTCCCCGATGGCTGGAAGCTGCATCGCCAGCCGGCGTTGTCTGCAATGGACTCTGCGCGTCAAGATACCGAACCTCCAGTCGCGGGTGAAGGATACGTCTACGACTACCCGGTCGAGCCACCGCCGGTCTACGACTATCACCAGCCGTTTCGCCGAATCCCCCTGCCCACGCCGCGCGCCCACCGGATCCTCGAGTTTACGTTGCTGGCCGGAGAAGCCAAGGTAAACGCGGAGATCATACAGCGGGAGAAGATCGGCCCGTTCGACTCGCCGACGACCAACGAACTGCTCCAAACGACAGGCAACGGCACCGCACAGACTCCCTGGATCGCCGAGCTCTCCGTCGAACTGAGTGGCGGGCGCGTCGAGCAGGAAACGTTGGCACTCTCTCCGAGCCATTTGGAAAAGATGCTCCAGCACACGGCCCGACTGATCGACGAGTTTCGCCGTATGCCGGGTGCCGAGCCCGCTTTTCTAGAAGCCGAACTCGGGCGTATTGACCGGCTGCAAGCCGACCTTGACCAACTGGGGCAAGAGCCCGACACACAGCAAAAATGGGAACGGTTCTACCGACTCTATGTGGATGCCTATCGCTTGAAGAATCACGTGGCACTGAGCAACCCACTGTTGGACTTCGACCGGCTGCTGTTGGCCAAGCGATTGACCTACAACACGTCGCACATCTATACCACCTACTTCGACGGCAGCGACCGTTACAAGCCGGGCAGCGGCATCGTCGTCCTCTCGCCGGTTCGACCGGACGGTCAGACAACCAATTTGACCGCCGAGCTAAAGACCGACGCCATCTACCGCGATCCGGATATTTCGTTCGACGCCCAAAAAGTGCTCTTCTCGCTGAAGACCGACCGTCCGACGCCGTGTCACGTTTACGAAGTGGGAATCGACGGGCAGGGGCTACGCCAGATTACCGACACCGAGTACGACGATGTCGACCCATGCTATCTGCCCAATGGGAAGATCATGTTCGTCTCCACGCGATGTCGTCGGGTGACGTTGTGCCACAACACGTTTACCGTCTCGGTGCTGCACACGATGGACGCCGACGGATCGAACGTCCGGTGTGTGTCGAACAATACGGTCCACGATTTCAAACCGAGCGTCATGCCTAACGGGCAGATCGCCTTCACGCGTTGGGAATACGTCGACAAACACCTCGGCAACCAGCAAAGCCTCTGGGTCTGCAATCCGGACGGCACGCAGATGACCCATGTGGCCGGCAATCACTTCGGCCCGTTGACCTATTGGGAACCGTTTCGCGTGCCGGGCAGCCGCTACATCGCGTGCATCCTCGCCCCGCACATGCCTCTGGCGGCCGGACCGGTCGCACTGGTCGACCCGGCCAATAGCTCGGCCAGCCCGGCCGTCTACGAAAACCTCACCCCGGAAATCCCCCCGGCCGTTCACGGCGGCTGGCTGCGGACCGATGGCGGATACTACACCTACGCCTACCCGCTCTCGGAAGACTATTACCTCGTCTCCTACTGCTACGGTCCCGACGACCGCGATCCGACCGGCTACGGGATCTACCTGCTGGACCGTTGGAACAACCGCGACTTGATCTACCGCGACCCGGAACTGGCCTGCTTCGAGCCGATTCCCGTCCGGCCTCGACCTCGACCGCCGATTATCCCGCCACGGGGAAACCCACCACGGAGAAACAACGACGAGCAACTCGAAACGGGCACGTTCTTTGTGGCCAACGTCTACGAGGGTCTTCCGGGCGTAGTCCCGGGCGAGGTCAAGTATCTGCGTATTATCGAGGAGATTCCCAAGCCCGTTTCGGCCAATTGCTCGGGCTTCGCGATCCAGTATCCGGTGATCTCGAATATGGGGCATCTGGCCGCCAAACGGCTGTGGGGCACCGTGCCTGTCGAGTCGGACGGTTCGGCCCATTTCGTCGTCCCGGCAGATCGACCGCTCTACTTTGCCGCCCTGGATGAAAACTTCATGGAAATCCAGCGGATGCGAAGTTTCACCAGCGTTGCACCCGGCGAACGGGTCGGCTGCATCGGCTGTCATGAACCGAAACACTCGGCCGCAACCAGCACCGACACGATCGCCGTGCATCGTCCCGCTTCGCTCATTACGCCGCCGCCGACCGTGGGCGCCCATGGTCCCGATTTCTATCACGACGTACAGCCCGTGCTGAATAAACACTGTGCCAAGTGCCATGCCGGAGAAAAGACGGAAGGCGGAATCGATCTCTCGGCCGACTTCACCAACCTCTTCAACGTGGCCTACGAGACCCTCACCGGCCAAGGGCTGGTCGCCTATGCCAGCGACTACGATGTCAGCAGCCTGCCCACGCGAGGCCCGAAGTTCTACGGCTCCCATGCCAGCAAGGTGATCCAAACTCTGTTGACCGAGCATCGGGAAGAAGGTCGCGTCGACCTGCCGCCGGAAGACCTTCGGCGGCTGGCCACCTGGATCGACTGCAACGCGCCCTACTACGGCACGTACAGGTTTTCTCGGCCAGGCACGGTCGGCGGCCGGGAGTTGTTTGCAAACCACACCGCTACCCTGAATGACATCCACAAGCGACGCTGTCAATCCTGCCACGGCGGCACGCCCGGGCAAAGGGCCTATTCGCAACTTTGGCCCTCGTTCATCTACCGGGTACAGTTGCCTGAGATCGAAAAGAGCCGCTCCCTGCTGGCCCCCTTGGCCAAAGCCGCCGGAGGACATGAAACCTGTGGGCCGTCGGTCTTCACCGACCGGAGCGATCCCGATTTTCAGAAGCTGCGGGAAGTTTATGTCAAGATCCAAATCGATGTAAAAACCAATCCCCGAGCCGACATGCTCCCCTCCCGTCCACCCATCCTCGACCCCGATTGCATTTACGTCTATCGTCCGCAATAATAACTCCAAGTGCAAATGAAAGA